>RFJS01000517.1 GCA_003694825.1 Verrucomicrobiota bacterium
CCCGGTGCCCGCCAGCTCATCGCGCCAGCGCGTGCCCTTGAAATAAAGCACGCCGTTCGGCGTCTCACCGCCTCCCTTCGCCCGCAGCAGCGGCGCGGCCCATCCGAGAAAGCGCGGCAGTGCCGTGACGGCCCGGCCGAAGACGTAGTCGAACCTGCCCCGGAGCTGCTCGGCCCGGCAGATCTCCACGCGGACGTTCTCCAACCCCAGTGCCGCCGCAATCGACCGGACTGTCCGGCCCTTCTTGCCGATGGAATCGACCAGTGTGAACCGGCACTGCGGATACACGACGGCAAGTGGCAACCCGGGGAATCCGCCCCCGGTGCCGAGATCGGCCACGTCCGCCCCCGCCGCCGGCTGCCAGTGTCTGATCGCGAGCAGCGAATGCAGGAGATGATGCACTTCGAGGTGCTCGACATCCTTGCGCGAGACGAGGTTGACCCGCGCATTCCAATCCCGCACCAGCGCCGTGAGCCGGCCGAGCCGCTCGAGGCACTCGGCGGAAAATTCCGGGAAGGCAGCGGCGACCGTCGGCAACGAATCGGGTGCGGGAAGATCAGGCATCGGCACACTCATCTCGACCGGGAAGCCGGAAAAGCACGAGCACGAAGCGCAGAGAATCAGCCTCCGGCCCCTGCCAGCACCTCGCGTGATGGGATTTGACCTGTGCGCCGCCCATTCGATGCTCTTCCACCAACGCCGACGGCGGGAGCGCCTCTCCAGCTGGACGGCAAACACCAGACACATCGAAAGGACATGGCTCTAACGACATCGTTCACCCGCCTCAAGGGCATGGTCGCTTCAGGTCTTGTAGCAGCCCTCATCGGCTCACTCCACGCAGCGTCGGAAGTGGAACCACCGGAGGGCGCCGTGCCCTCGCCAATCCATGTCTCGGCGGGCGTGGCCTGGGACAGCCACTACGTCTCCGAAGGGCGCGACAACCTCTCGGGCGACAGTCTCGCAAGCGCACAGGTCGAAGCCTCCCTGCTCGGGTTTTTCGGCGGGCTCTGGTATGCGCGCAATCCGGCCGGCAACTACGATGAACTCAACGCCTTCCTCGGCTATGATTTCTCGCTCGGCCCGCTCGAGCTCTACGCCGCCTAAACCCATCTGCAGTTTTTTCAGGACCGGCTCCACGACAACGAGCTGAGCTTTGGCGCCGCCTTCGACGCCCTGCCCTTCGGGCTGCGTCCCGCCATCGACGCGACCTACAGCTTTGACGCGGGTCGACGTTTCTTCGACGGAAACGGCTGGTTCGTCGAGTGCTCGCTCTCGGCCGAGCAGGCGTTTGGGGACAAACTGCTCCTGACGCCGTCGGCGGCCGTCGGGTTCAACTCCGGCTACATCACGGACGGCCACAACGGGCTGAACCACCTCACACTGCGCCTCGACGCCACCCTTCCCCTGACTTCCCTGGCCGAAGTGAGCGGCTACCTCGCGTGGAACCAGGCCCTGCGCAAGGACGTGGCGGACCACCCCGCGGACGTCCTGCTGCGCAACTTTCTCTACGGCGGCGTCGCCGTCACCCTGCACTTCTGAGAGCGCGCCCATCGAGCCTCGGCATCCGCCGCGGGCCGTTTCGCCCCTGGGCAGCGGGCCGCGCCAGGCGACCCGGCGTCCCTGCCCGTTCCTGCCGCGACCGGGTGGCGAGCGGTCGGCCCATGGGCGCGCGGCTTTCCTCAGCGATTCGCGCGGTAGAGCACCATGTCGCCCTGGACAAGGCGATTGCCGTCGAGTTTGAAGGCCAGGGCCTTGTTGCCTTCGCGGCTGTCCACCGTCTCGACGACGACGCGGTTGTTCTCCACCCGATAGTAGCCGTTCACGAACCGGTTGCCGACCCGCACCTCGGCCCGGTCGTCGGGGAAAAAGCGCACGGCGTAGGCCGACTTGGCAAACGCGGCATGGGGGGTCGGCTCGCGGTCGGCCAGTTCATGCGGCCAGACATAGGTGCTGCTCGCCACCGCGGCGGCATCGTCGGCAAACCAACGATCCGGGGCGACCAGGGCGAAAGCGATCACGATCGCCGAGACCGTAGCCCAAAAGGAAAACCACGCCCGGCGAAAGATCCAGCGACGTCGACCGGTGTATTCGTAGAGAACCATGGCAAATCCCTCCGCGGCCGACGGTGCCCGGATGGGCGGCCGGCCGCATCTTCTCTTCATCGGCCGGGATGGCCACGAGCTTAGCCTCGCGGCGGCGCCCGGGAGCCAAACCCGGCACGGTCCGCCCGAAATTCCCGCCGTGATCCCGGGACGCCTGCACCCCGCGACCACCACGCACGCCCCGGCGGCACCGCTCCCGTCGCCCCGGAGGGGCGGACCTGCACCCTCAACGCACGCGCAGATTGGCGCTGAGCTGGAAGACCGCGAGAATGATGCCGAACGCGATCAGCGCGACAAAGACGAAGGCCACCATGAGCACGCCGATGGAAAGCGCGCCGACGAAAAAGTTCAGCTGTTTCTGCTGCCGGTTGCGGTAAAACCTCGCCACTTCATGCAGCCCGGGGACGAGGTTGCCGGTGTTGTCGCCGATCACGAGGATATCGGCGACGAGGTCGGGCAGGTAGCCGGTATCGCGCAACGCGGTGGAAATGGGCAGTCCCTCGGCGATCTTGAGCCGGGCCTCGGTGAAGACGCGGCGGATCGTGGTGTTGAGAATCGTGCGTTCGGTGAGGGCGAGAGCCGTGATCGTGGTGATGCCGTTCTCCAGAAGCAGGGCCAGGGTCTGCACGAGCCGCAGCAGATCGGCATCGCGCAGAAAACTGCCGAGGCCCGGGATCCCGAGCACACGCTGATCGATCACCTCGCGCCCCTTCGGCGTGCGCCGCCAGGCCCAGATCGCGACGCTTCCGGCCAGCAGCCCCAGACCAAAGACCGGGCCCCAGGTGACGAGCACCTCCGAGGTGGCGATCAACAGCCGCGTGGGCAGCGGCAACTTGCCCCCGAGGCCGGCGAGGAGCGTCTGGATACGCGGAAGCAGAAAGTAGAGAAAAATCAGGACGACGCCGACCGCCACGCCCACGATAAAGATCGGGTAGAACATCGCGCTGATGAGCTTGCCGCGCAGCTCCTCGCGATCCTCGAGATCGGCGACGAGGCGCTGCAGGATCTCCGTGAGATTGCCGGTCGCCTCACCGGCCTCGACGAGGCTGATGGAGGCCTCGTCAAACACCTGCGGATGTGCGCGCATGGCATTGGAAAGCGACTGACCCTGGCTGAGCGCATCCCACAAGGCGGAGGCGAGGGCCTTGAGCCGCCCGCTACTGAGGCGCCGGCTGAGCATGCGCACGGCGTCGCCGGACTGCACGCCGGCAGCCAGCAGGTCGGAGAGCGCCCGCAGAAACGGGAGCCGATCGCGGCGGGAGAACCGGTATTTATCCCCACTGCTGCCGCCCCCGCTGAAGAGGCTGCGCCATCCACCGCCCGCCCCGGCCGACGTTCCGGAGCCGGATGCCTCCGCCCCGCCGGCGGACTCGCCGAGGCGGATCGGCGTGAGACCGCGGGCGGAGAGCTGGCGGATCGCCGCCTTGCGGCTGGACGCCTCCAACCGGCCCTTCACGGTCTTTCCGGAAGCGTCACGGGCTGAATACGAATACGTCGGCATGGTTCAGGGAGCGACTGGCAAAAGGCGCGGTCAGGCGGATTCGGCCATCGAGACCGTGCGGACGACTTCCTCGAGCGAGGTGAGTCCCTTGCGGACCTGCTTCCAACCGGACTGCCCGAGGGTCTGCATGCCGTGTTCGATGGCGACCTTGCGGATCACCCGGGAGGACTCGCGCCGCACGATGAGATCGTGCAGATGCTCGCCCACCCGCAGTATCTCGAAGATGCCGATGCGGCCCCGGTAGCCGGAATGGCGGCAGGCTTCGCAACCGACCGGCACATGCACTTCGCTGACACCGGCCGCTTCGGCGGGCTCGACCTCGAGCACGGCGAGCGATTCCTGCAGGGTGACCGGCGAGATGGGTTCGAGCCGGGTGCAGGCCTGGCAGAGACGCCGCACCAGGCGCTGGGCGATGACGAGTTCGACGGCCGAGGCGATGAGGAAGGGCTCGATCCCCATGTCGACGAGGCGGGTGACGGCGCCCGGCGCGTCATTGGTGTGGATGGTGCTGAAGACGAGGTGGCCGGTGAGGGAGGCGCGGATCGCGATGTCCGCGGTGTCGCGGTCGCGAATCTCGCCGACCATGATGACATTGGGGTCCTGGCGGAGAATGTGGCGCAGCCCGCTGGCGAAGGTGAGGCCGATCTCGGGCCGCACCTGCATCTGGTTCACGCCGGGGATCTCGTATTCGATCGGATCCTCGATCGTGATGATGCGTTTTTCCGTGGAGTTGATCTCGCGAATGAAGGCGGAGAGCGAGGTGGACTTGCCCGAGCCGGTGGGGCCGGTGACCAGGATGATGCCGTGCGGCAGATCGAGGACCTTGCGGATCTGCGCCTGATCGTCGGCCCCGAGGCCGAGCTGTTCGAGTGTGAGGGGCTGGGATTTCTTGTTGAGCAGGCGCAGGCTGACGCTCTCGCCGTAGATGGTGGGGATGGTCGAGAGGCGGATGTCGAGGGTGCTGTCGCCGGTTTTGTAGGTGATGCGCCCGTCCTGCGGAAGGCGGCGTTCCGAGATGTTGAGCTTCGCCATGATCTTGAGGCGGGAGGTGATGGCCTCCTGGAAGCGGCGAAGGTTGTCGGGCAGCGGCACCGGCACGAGCAGACCGTCGATGCGGTAGCGAATGCGCAGCGATTCCTCCTGCGGCTCGAAGTGGATGTCGGTGGCGCCGTCCTCGATGGCCTGGGCGATGACCTGGTTGACGAACCGGATGACGGCGGCGTTCTCGTCCTCGTCTTCGGTCTCGGCCTCGGCGGCGAGGCCGGGCGTGTCGTCCGAATCGTCGAGACTGTCGGCACCGACGCCGAGGTTTTCCGTGATGAATTTGGAGATCTTTTCCGGATGGGCGAGGTGCCAGACGACGTCGCGCCCGCAGGCGGCGAGGATCCACTCGTCCATGAGCGGTTCGGGCGGCCAGCTGGTGGCGAGGTGGAGGATCTCGCCGGCGGGCTCGGCCGCCGGGACATCCGCGGCGGCTCCTTCCGGCGTGGCGGCGTCAGCGGCTGCGGCAGGGGCGGCCGACGAGGGGCGGACCGGCACGCAGTGGTATTCGTTGACGAGGCGCACGGGGACGAGGCGGAGGGCCTCGAGGTCGAAGCGGTCGGGATTGACGAGCTCGAGCCCGGTCTGCTCGGCGATGAGGTGCAGGATCTGATCGAGCGGCGTGTCGGTCTCGGTGGCGAGCCACTCGGCGCGGCGGGCGCGGGGCAGCTCGAGGAGGTGTTCGCGCTGCTCGGGCTTGAGGGCGTCGAGCAGCGGGAAGGCGGCGCGCGGCGTGGTGGCGGCGGAAGGAGATTCGCTCATGGAGACTTCTGCTGGCTTTGCTGGAGCGCCTGGCGCCGCATGGCGCGGCGCCGGCGGATCTCTTCGGCGACACGCTGCATGCGCAACCGCACTTCCTGATCGGACATGCGCTGGACGGCCGCGTTGTTCCGGGCCGGTTGCGCGGCGGTGGCCGCGGCCGCGGGCTTGCCGCCGGATGGGTTGGCCTGGGGCGCGAGAGCGACGATCTTGGGCTTGCGCAGCTCGATGCGCCTGGACTGGCCGCCCTGGGAGATGACGACGGTGTCGGTTTTGTCGGTCATCTGGTAGTCGGTGACGGTGATGTTGTTGACCGTCTTGCCGAGCTCGACCGTGTAGGATTTTGAGGTGGAGGCGTCGAAAAGGGTGATGAGGGTGGTATCGCCGATGGCGAGGACGCCGCGAAACTCGATCTTGTCGAGCGCGGAGGGGGCCGCGGGCGCCTCTTCCTTTTTCTCGCCGAAGCCGGGCGGCAGAAACGGGGAACGGCCCTCCGCCGCCCGCAGGGGGCCGACGGCCGCGGCCGAGAGGAGGCACACCACCGCGAGGACGGCCGGGATCCGCGCGGCGGCGGCGGGACGACGCTGGAGGGTGCGTTTCATGGTCGGAGGCGTTTTCCGCGATACGGTAGACGATTTCAGCGGAGATGTCGGGCCGGCGCGCGGACTTTTTCCGGCTTTGTCTCTTCGGGAGGCGGCGCCCCCTCGAGAGCCCGCGTCATGTTCTCGCCGGTGAGATCCTGGAGAGCGCGGGCATCTTCGTCGCTCGGGTTGAATTTGCGGATCACTTCGCGGGCATCCTGGTCGGCCTCATCGGTATTTCGAATCACCTCGGGCTTGATGAAGATCAACAGCTCGGTGCGGTTGGTTACGTCCGACTTCTTGGAGAACAACCCACCCACGAGCGGGATGTCACCGAGCAGCCACATCTTGTTTTTCGTTTTGGTGACCGAGTTGCGCTGCAAGCCGCCGAGGACGACGAGCTGGTTGTTTTTCACGCTGACGTAGGAGGTGGCCTGACGACGGATGATAACCGGCTGCTCCTCACCGTTGATCGTGACAGGGTTCGGCCCGATGTCGTCGACCTTCTGGTCGATCTCAAGCTGGACGACGTCGTTGGGACCGATGACCGGCTTCACGACGAGTTCGATGCCGATATCCTGGAACTGGAAGGACGAGTAGGAGCCACCGCCGATGCTCACGCTCTGCTGCGTGGAGGTCACAATCGGGCGTGCTTCGCCGAGGATGATCGACGCCTCTTTGTTGTGAGTGGTGGTCAGCGTCGGCACGGACAACAGGTTGATCGAGGAGTTGCCCTTGGCCGAAGCAATCAAGGCATCGATTGTGATATTTGAGATCGTGCCACCGCTGCTCAGGACGCCCGCCACCGTCGCCGCGTCACTGTTGACGGTCGAGAGGCCCGGAAGTCTCGGGAATAGCTCGAACGAACCTGATGCCTGATCGTAGACGAGACCGAACGCATCGATACCGCGCTGGATACTCTCGCTCAGGGTGACCTCCGCGATGACGACCTCGAGCCGGACCTGCGCGAGGACGACGTCGAGGTCGCCGATCACCCGGGTGATCAGGGCGATGTCCGATTTAGTGCCGGAAACCACGATGGAATTCGTGCGTTCATCCGCGATGACCGTCATGAGGTCGCTGAACTGCTCGACGACGTCGCCGAGAGCGGCCTGGACGGCATTGCGCGCCGAGTTCTGATCCGTCTGCACCTGGTTTCTGATCTGACGTTGGACGTTCTCCCGATCCTGCCGGTTCTGTTCGGCAATGGCGGGAAATGGCGTGGAGCGCTGGCGACGACTTCCTGAGCGATCGCTCGAACGAGCCGACTGGCTCTGACCGGAGATGAGCTGACTGAGGAGCGAGGCCAACTCGACCGCGTCCGCATACTTCATGGTGATCACCTTGATCTCGGTGGGCGGATCGGCGGGGACGTCGAGTTTCTCGATGAGGTTGTCGAAGAACGG
>RFJS01000518.1 GCA_003694825.1 Verrucomicrobiota bacterium
ATCGTCATCCTCGGCATCTATCTGCTGCTGAAGCGGCGGCACTATCAGACGACGTGGGGCGATCAACGCAGCGGCATCTGGTTTTCCCTGGCGCGCTTCGCTTTGCTGCAGTTGACGGTGGCGCACCAGCATGTGCGCAACTGGCGACCGGTGATTCTGGTGCTCGTCGGAGATGTGAAATACCGGCGGTGGCTGGTGGATATCGCCGACCGGCTCGAGGCCCGGCGCGGGCTGCTTTACCTGGCGCAGGTGTTGACCGGCGACTGGCAAAAGCTGTTGCCGCGGCAGGCGGCGCGGCAGGAGGCGCTGGAGGCGTTTATTCGGGAGAATCGTTTTTCCGCGGTAGGGAAGACGGTTTTGGCCGACAGCCTCGAGCACGGCGTCTCGATCCTCCTGCAGGTCCTCGGCGTCGGTGCCCTGGCTCCGAATACGGTGCTCATGGGGTGGAGCGACGATGAGCAGAAACGGCGGCAGTTCGTCGGCGCGATTCAGCGCATCCTGCAACTGGAGCGCAATTTGCTGATCCACGCCGAACCGGAGCTGCCGGAGGAGTCACTGGAGCCGGTTATCGATGTCTGGTGGCGGGCGAAGGTAAACGGCGGATTCATGCTCACGCTTGCCCACCTGCTTCGCGAGGGGACCGGCGGGCGCTATCGCGAGCATCCGATACGGGTGCGGCGCATTATCAACAACGAGGCGGGCGTGGAGGACGCGCGGCGCGGGCTCAAGGCGATGATGGCCGAGCTGCGCATCGAGGCCGAGGTCGATGTCATGGTGGCGGACGGCCCGCCGCTGCGGATGATCGGAGAGCGCTCGCGCCATTCCGAGATGGTGTTTATCGGCATGGCTCTGGATACGGCGATGGAGGAGGATGACCCGCTCGCGATCTACAAACCGGTGGTGGCCGCGCTCAAGGGAAACATCATCCTGTGCAAGAACTGGCACGATCTGCACCCGAGCGAATAACGGTGTATTGACAAATCCGATGCCGCGGGGTCGGCCGGGCGCCCGGGGTGAGTTTGTCGGTCAGACTCCGCCGATGGGGTGGACGGTCTCGAGTCGCAGGACAGGACGCTGTTCGGAACGGGAGCGGGACAGGTCGATGCTGAAGACGGCCTCCCAGTCGCTCAGTTCCTCGGCATCGACGAGAACCTGGGCGAGGGTGAGGGTGCCGCCTTCGCGATCCTCGTGCCAATGGGAATTGGCGGCGGCGCGGCCGGCGGGATCGAGCCGGAAGCGCTGGCGGGCCTCGAAGTAGGGGGCGAAGGCGTTTTCGATTTCGGCGGGGGTGTTGTTGTCGAGCCTGGACGCGGCGGTCTCCCAGTCGCGAAGCAGGACGGCCTGGAGGACGGCGAAGACGGCGGTGCGGATCTCGCGGCGAAAGCCGTGTGGATCACGGGTGATGTCGCGGCTGGACGGCGGGCGGGGCTTCGCCGGAGCGGCATCTTCGCCGCCGGACTCGAGGGCGAGTTCCGGATGGAGCATGCGCTCCCATTCCTCGAGGAGGCTGGAGTCGATGCCGCGGATGAGTTCGCGCAGGTAGAGCTCCATCTCGAGGACGGGCTCGGTTTTCACCGTATCCGGAACGGTCTGGGCCAGCACTTTCCAGACCTGGGAGAGATGGCGCAACAGCAGGCCTTCCATGCGCTCGAGACCGTATTCGCGCACGTATTCGGTGAAAGAGAGATAGCGTTCATACATCTCGCGGGCGATGGATTTCGGCCGGATGTTTTCCTCGCCGACCCACGGGTGCTTTGCGGCGAAGGCGTTGAAGTGGGTGTAGAGGAACTCCCGCAGGGGTTTCGGGTGTTCGATCTCGGCGAGCTTTTCCATGCGCTCTTCGTATTCGATGCCCGCGGCCTTCAGTTCCGCGAATTTGTCGGCCTTCAACTTGTCGACCTGCCGACGAAGAATCGCGCCGGGATCTTCGACGATGGCTTCGCAGAGTGTGAGCAAGTCGCAGGGGTAGTCCGGCGAGGCGGGATCGAGCAGAGGGATGGTGTCGAGGAGGAAGACGGAGAGTTCCTGGTGCAGGGAGAAGTCATCCTGGAGCTCGACGTTGACGCGCACCTTGCGGCCGGAGGGCTCCGGCGGGATGAATTCGATGATGCCGCGCTCGAGCAGCGAGCGGAAGAGCTGCCACGCCTTGCGGCGGAGGCGGCGCTTGTTCGCTTCGCTTTCGTGACAGTCGGCGATGAGCTGCCGCATGGCCCGGCACCCGTCGGTCTCGCGGCTGAGCACCTGCAGGAGCATGCCGTGGGTGACGTCGAAGTGCGACTGGAGCATTTCGGCGGGCGCGGTGCGCAGCCGTTCGAACGTCTTCTCGTCCCAGCTGACAAACCCCGGCGGCGGCTTTTTCCGGACGATTTTGCGCCGCTTTTTGGGATCGTTTCCGGCCTTCTCCTCGGCGCGTTTGTTCTCGATCACGTGTTCCGGTGCCATGGCCACGACATGGCCGGTGTCGTCGAAGCCCTTGCGGCCGGCACGTCCGGCGATCTGCTGAAAGTCGCGCACGCTGAGGATGGCGGACTTCTCGCCGTCGAATTTCCAGAGCTGGGTGAAGACAACGGTGCGGATGGGGACGTTGATGCCCATACCCAGGGTGTCGGTGCCACAGATCACCTTGAGGAGTCCGCGTTGCGCGAGTTTTTCGACAAGGACGCGGTATTTCGGGAGGAGGCCGGCATGGTGGACGCCGATGCCGTGGGAGAGCAGGCGCTTCAGTTCGCGACCATAGGGCGTGTTGAAGGCGAAAGTTTCGATCTCGCGGTTGATGGCATCGCGTTCGCTGCGGGTGGATACACCGAGGTTGACGAGATCGCGTGCGGCCTCTGAGGCGGCGCGCTGCGTGAAGTGGACCAGGTAGATCGGAGCCCGGCCGGCCTCGATCAGCGACTGAAGCTTCTCGGTGAGGGGCTTTTCTGTGTATTCGAATGTCAATGGCACCGGGCGCTCATCGCTGCTGACGGTGACCGCGGTTGCGCCCGTAAGCTTCTCGAGGATGTCTTCGTAGATGCCCGTGGAGGACAGAGTGGCGGACATCAGGAGAAAACGGGCATGAGGCATGGTGAGCAACGGCACCTGCCAGGCGTATCCACGCTCTCGATCGCCATAGTAGTGGAACTCGTCCATGATGACGGCGCGGATGTCGCAGCGGTCACCGCGGCTGAGCGCGATGTTGGCGAGGATTTCCGCCGTGCAACAGAGGATCGGCGCCTTCGGGTTGACGCTGGCGTCGCCCGTCATCATGCCGACGTTTTCCGGCCCGAAGTCGCGGCACAGCGCGAGGAATTTCTCGTTGACCAGGGCCTTGATCGGACAGGTGTAGACCGAGCGCTCACCGGCGCAAAGCGCCTTGAAGTGGAAGGCGGCGGCGACGAGAGACTTTCCAGAGCCCGTGGGGGTGTTGAGGATGACGTTGTGCCCGGCTAACAGTTCGAGAATGGCCTCTTCCTGTGCCGGGTAGAGCGAGAGGCCGCGCTCGTGCATGACGGCGACGAAGCGGTCGAGCACGGTGTCGGGATCAGCCGGCGGCGGAAGCGGGCCGAGCGGCGGGGGGGATGGCCGGGTGGGTGTCTGGTTGTCTGTTTCTGTGCTTTCCAAGGTGAAGCGAGAGTTGGTGTGGGTCGGCTGTGCACGGTCGTGCGGAGAACCGCGCAGACAAGGATGCAGACCGCATGCGCGCGGATGAGGCAACACGGGAGCGCGGGAAGGCCGGGCGGAGAGGGGGCGCGGCGCGTGGGACGACTGGGGGGCGTTTCGAGGAAAGGCCGCCCAATCCCGGAGAACCCAAAGGTAAATGGCGGGCATGGGTGGATTTCCAGGGACCCGGCTTGACTAAACCAACTGGTCAACTATTTCTCCGCCGCCATGGGACGCACCAGTGACGCACGCCAACGGTTGCTCGATGCCGCGCTCGCCCTGATCTGGGAGCGCAGCTACAGCGGCACATCGGTGGATG
Organism: Verrucomicrobiota bacterium; assembly: GCA_003694825.1. Classification (GTDB taxonomy): domain Bacteria; phylum Verrucomicrobiota; class Verrucomicrobiia; order Opitutales; family Opitutaceae; genus J108. Next base: position 3,962 of record RFJS01000518.1, read on the forward strand.
CCATCTGCGAGCGGGCCGGGGTGAAGAAAGGCAGTTTCTACCACTTCTTCTCCTCAAAGGCCGACCTGGCTGCGGCTGCCATCGAGGCAAGCCACGAGCGACGCTGCGCTTTCATGGATGACTGTTTTTCGCCGTCGGTTCCGCCGCTCGAGCGCCTGCGCCGCTATCTTGGTGCGGCCTACGAGGAACAGGCGCGGCTGTGCCGGGAGACAGGACGGGTCCTGGGGTGTCCGCTTTTCACGCTTGGGGCGGAGATTTGTCATGAGGACGAGCGTCTCCGGCAGGTCATCAACGGAATTCTCGATCAGCACCTGGCCTATTTCGAAAATGCGGTGCGGGATGCGGCGGCAGCGGGGATCGTCGAGGCGGCGGATCCCGCGGCGCGGGCGCGGGGGCTTTTCTCGATGCTCGAGGGGGCGTTGACGCAGGCGAGGATCCGGAACGACCCGGCGTTTCTGAAACACCTGCCCGACGAAGCCCTCGCCTCCCTCGGCGCCGACGTGGCGGCGGCGGAGGGTTGAGAAGATCGTTCGACGAAACCACGACTCGGCGCACGAGATGGAAAGAACGCGAGAGCAGCTACCCAGTTTCAAAACCCACCGGGCGACGACGGTGAGGCAGATCGTCCACCTGTCGAACGCAGCGGAATTTGCCAGCGAAGTGCTGGATGCCGGGACAAAGAAGGTCGTCGTCGATTTCTGGGCCCCGCGGTGCGGGCCCTGCAGGGCGATCGCCCCGGTGCTCGAGACCATCGCGGAGAATTCCTCTGTCGGCGCGAAGGTGGTGAAGGTGAATGTGGACGAAGCGCCGGAGATCGCGGCTCAGTATCAGATCAGGGGGATACCGACGCTGGTGTTTTTTTGCAATGGCCGTGAGATCGGCCGCCATGTGGGGATGACCGATCGCGAAACCATTCTCGCGGCCCTCGATCGGGTGTAGCGGCTGGCAGATTCCTTTTGAAGATTAAACGTATGGAAAAAACTGATTCAACTATGAGCACCTCCGATATCATGAAAACCGTTTCTCCCGAGCAGTTGCTCGGGGCATTGAACTGGCGTTACGCCACG
>RFJS01000519.1 GCA_003694825.1 Verrucomicrobiota bacterium
CGGGTGATTGTCGGGCATGGGGCGATTGTGTCCGGCGATGCCCGTCAGCGTCTGGCCCGGGCCTTTGGCGCGGCGTGAGGTGTTCTTTTCTTGGCGCACGCCCCGCCGAGTGCTAAGCCCGCGCTCCTCGTGCCACCCGATCCAACCGATTCCACCCGCTCCTCTCCCGCCCCTTCGAAGGGGGCGAAGGGGGTTGCCGCCCGCACCCCCTCGCTGGGTGTCATTTTCCTGACGCTCTACCTCGATCTGGTCGGTTTCTCGATCATCTTCCCGCTGTTTCCGGAGATGTTGGACTACTACCTCGGCCGCGAAGGGCATGGGGGACTGCTCGGCGCGGTGCTGGCGGGGCTGGATCGCTTCGCGGCATGGACGGGCGGCGGCGAACACTTCACCCCCGTGCTCTTCGGTGGGTTTCTGGGCTCGCTGTATTCTCTGCTCCAATTTGTCTGCGCGCCGATCTGGGGGGGACTTTCCGACAAGCACGGACGGCGCAAGGTGCTTCTGGTCACGGTCGGCGGCACCGCCCTGAGCTATGCGCTGTGGGTCTTCAGCGGGAGTTTCCTCTTTCTCGTGCTGGCCCGTCTGTTTGGCGGCGCGATGGCGGGCAACATTTCGGTAGCGACGGCCGCGGTGGCCGATGTCACCTCGCGCGACGACCGCGCGAAGGGCATGGGCATGGTCGGTGCGGCCTTCGGGCTGGGCTTCGTGACCGGCCCGGCCATTGGCGGTTTCACGGCCCACTTCAATTTGCTCGATTGGCAGCCGGGCCTGGCGGCATGGGGGATCAACCCCTTTTCGGTGCCGGCACTGGTCGCCTTCGCCCTGGCCGTCGTCAACCTCGCCTGGGTGGCCGCACGCTTCGGCGAGTCTCTGCCGCCGGAACGCCGCGCGCGTGAGCATCCGGTGCGGGCGCGCGATCCGCTGAAATTGCTCCGACTGCGCTTCGAGCCGGCGGTGCGGCGCACGTTGCAGGCGCATTTCGTCTTCATCTTCGCCTTCAGCGGGCTGGAGTTCTCCCTGTCCTTTCTCGCGGTGGAGCGTTTCGATTTTTCCCTGCGCCAGATCACGATGATGATGGTTTACATCGGCCTGGTGCTGATCGTCACCCAGGGCGGGATCGTGCGGCGTGCGGCTCCGCGCATCGGGGAAAAACGCCTCGCGATCGGAGGGCTGGTGATTCTCATGGGCGGTTTCTGGACGCTGAGCCAGGCCGGAACCGTCGGCGCGCTCTACGCCGGGCTCACGCTCACGGCCCTCGGGGCCGGCTGCACGACACCGGCGCTCTCGGCGCTGGTCTCGCTCTACGCGCCGCCGGAGCGACAGGGCGCGGCGCTGGGCGCGTTTCGCGCCCTCGGTTCGCTCGGACGCGCGCTCGGGCCGATCGTCGCGGCTTCCGTGTTCTGGCTTTATGGATCGGATACGTCCTATGCGGCCGGCGGACTGCTTCTCGTGGTGCCGATCTTCGCCGCGACCCGCCTGCCGCCGGTGCCGCGCCATGCCGAGACGCCGGTCGAGCCCGACGCGCTCTAAGAGCGCGTGGGCGTCAGGTTCGTCCGATCGGATCTGACGGGGCGCTTCAGGAACGAATGGGCACGCCCCACGCCCGCAGGTTGTCGACGATGAATGCGACGATCGTCTCGTGCTCTTCGCGGCCGTTTCCGGATACGGCCATCGGCTGGCCGAAGCGGAAGCGCACCGGCAGCTGCGGACGAATGGGACCAAAATCTTTCACGACTTTCCCAATACCCCAGAGGTCCGAACGCAGCGCCACGGGCACGACCGGCACGCCGGCACGCCTGGCCAATTTGACACCGACGGAGTTGAACTCATCGGGGGCAAACCAGGGCGCGCGTGTCCGCTGGGGAAAGACGATGATCGAGACCCCCGCCCGCAGGCGCTCCAACCCGCCGTCCATCATCGCGCGCAAGTCTTCGCGCGGGTTCTCGCGACCGACCACCACCGGGTTGCGCGAGATCATCACGTGTTTGAATACCGGCATCTCCACCAGCTCGCGCTTCACAATAAACGTCACCGGCCCGCGGGGACGCAGGATGCTCGGAAGCACGAATGTCTCCAGCGTGCTCATGTGGTTTCCCACATAGACCGCCGGGCCGTCGAGGGTGTCGAGAGCCGCCGTGCCCTCGACCTGGATGCGGCCTCCGATCCGCTCGATCAGCCGCGTCACCTCCGCACTGCTCGCCACCCATTCGCGGTCGTCGTAGAGCCCGCGCTTTGCCTTGCGCGAGGCTCGCACCACGATGGATGCCAGCCCCGGATAAAACGCCACCGACGGCAGGGCCCGCGCCAGAAACCCCGGGCACGGTTCCGGAGAGGTGTAGTCGTCCGACCAGGGAAGTTTTTCGATCATCGTGCGTCTCGTCAGACCAACGCCGAGAGCCGCGCCGGTGGCGAGCCGAAAACCTGCCTCGGCAATCCGCGCTTCATGTTCATGCCTCGCGTCGCCGCAACCGAAAGACGC
>RFJS01000520.1 GCA_003694825.1 Verrucomicrobiota bacterium
CGCCCAGCATTGTCTACTACGTCGACCCCAACTATGTGGGGACCGAAACCGGAAGCAGCGCGCAACCCTTCAACTCCCTCGCTGAGGCCCGCGACCAGATCCGTGCCGACACCTCCCGCACCAGCGACGGCGTCAGCGCCCTCCCCGGATGGTGGGATGGCGCCAAAGTCGTCCTCAAGGACGGCGTCTACGACTTGTCCGCCACCCGCTTCACCCTCGATGAGCGCGACCGCGGATCCGCCGCGTATCCAGTGCTCTACGTCGCCGATACCGGTGCCACCCCCGTCTTCACCGGAGCGCACCAGGTCAGCGACAGCGCCTGGAAAAGGATCGTCCTCGATACCCCGGTCGGAAACGAAGTCAACGACTCGAGTGCCTGGGCACGCATGCCCGCGGCCGCGAAATCCGGAAACGACTCCTTCGTGTATCGCCTCGATGTCAACGCGCTTTCCATCGACAAGGGATCTATCATCGGGGACTACGGGGCCGCGCGCGATTATCTCATGCTCCTCGATTCGGGCGCAATAAAGCAGTGGAGCGCGTGGCCCGCCGGAGCGCTTGAAGACGCCGCATCCTGGGTAAACATGGATGCCGCCTCCGGGACCTCCTGGAATGCACCCGCCACGATCACCTTCTCCGAAACCACGCCCCTCGGCTGGAACATCAACGGCCAAAACCTCCTCATGTATGGAGCCTGCGGGCTCTTCGGCAACCCGCCCAACGACGCCCCCGCCCCGTGGTGGTTCTCCTTCGAGGAGGTCGACGGCATCTCCGGATCGGGATCTACCACCATATCGATAACCGACTACAACGGGCCCTACCGCGTCGACTTCGACGATGCCCGCGGCTTTTTGAGGCTCTGCAACGCGATGGAGGCAATCACCGAGGGGGCTACCGTTTGGTGGCACACCAACGGATACCTCTACTACTGGCCCGCCGGGGGTAGTGCACCCACGGATACCAGCCTCACCCTCAACACCGAGATTGTCCAGCTCGGCGTCGCGGACGACCCCAGCCAGGCCCCGGACTACGTACACTTCCGTGGCATCGTCTTTGAGGGCACACGCGATCGCACAATCGGGATTTACGAGACGACCGGAACCCGCTTCGAGTCCTGCACGTTTCGCGCCTGCTCGGGTCACGGCCCCTTCGCTGAGGGTGTCTATGCACTCGAGCTCGTCGGCTGCACCGTCAGCGATATAGCCAGCACCGGATTTCTCATCCGCACCGCGGGAGACAAAGCCACCCTCACCGAGAGCGGCACCTCCATCACCACCTCCACCTTCTCCAACCTCGGATGGGGGGTATGGGGGCAAAACAAAGCCGCCCTCGCCCTCGGGGAAGCCGACTCCAACGGCAACGTCTGCGGCGTCACCGTATCCGGAAACACCTTCCAGGATTGCTACACCCGCGCAGTCCTCGTCAACGGGGCACTCGTAACCATTGACAACAACACCTTTACCCGCGTCGTCCGCCTCACCGGGGATGCCGCCGCTGTTTCCGATGGTCGCAAAGTCACCGACGTCGGAATTGTTGTATCCAATAATACATTCACCGATATCGTGCGCCATCCGCGCCAAAACGCCTCCTATGGAGCCATCTTCGGTGTCTATATGGACGACTGCTTATCCTGGTCCACCATCACCGACAACCACTTCCTCCGCTGCGACAGCGCCATTCAGGTCGCCAGCGGAAAGGGGACCACGATCGCCCGCAATGTATTCGATGATTGCGACAACAACAACCACGCCTGTGCCGTCGTTCTCGCCTACCGTGCCGGATTCACCACTACCTTCGACGCTGAACTCGCGCAATACCTCCTCGAGGATCCCCCGTGGTCCACACTCTGGCCCCTCGTCAAGGAGCAAAAGAGTGGCGGACAACTCCGCGACTACCTTAACCGCTTCTGGTTTGATTACGCTGGGGTCAATATCGGTATCAAGTTTGTGGATAATGTCCTCAAGTCGGGATCCTACCTCTACCGCACCACCGGCCCAGTCGACGGTGACATCGTCCAAACCCAGCTCCAATACCCAGCCGGCTACAGCGGAACTCCCGTCGAGGGCGGCGGTTCCGTCCTCATGAGCACCATGAAGCGGCCCTGAATCCGTTCGCCATCTACCATGCGCCCGTTCCTCCGCTCATCCCTACTTGCGTTCTCCGCACTCGCACTCACACTCGCGTTCGCGCTCTGCGCGGCCGCCCGGGCGGCGATCGTCCTGAAGCACCGCGGCACCCCCATCATCGAGAACGCCCCCACCGCCACTTTCGATGGAGCCTCCGACTACCTTGAGGCCACTTCGAGCGGCCCCACCGGTCTCGCCGATTCCAAGGTGTTCACGCTCGCATTCTGGCTCAATATGGGAGCGGGCACGGACAACGGCAGCTATGGCATATTCTACGCAAAGACCAGCGGGGGAAGCCTCCGCTTCCGCGTCATGCGCCAGACCGTCAATGACATCCAGGTGATCGCCTACAACAATTCGAATGGTGCCATCCTCAGCATGACCGCGGGCAGCTTCGGGGAAAATGACGGTTGGGTGCACTTCGCCATGCGCGTCGACCTATCCGACAGCGGCAAACGCGAGGTGCGCGTCGACGGTCAGGTGAGCGCCGCCACATGGAGCATCTACACCGACGACACGATCGACTTCGTCTCCACCTCCGCCGTGTATCAAATCGGGGCCTACAATGGGGCCAACAGGCTCAATGGGTCGCTTGCGCTCTTCTTCCTCGACGACATCTACGTCGACGACCTCCTCGTCTTCTACGATCCGGCCACCAGCAAGCCCCGCGACCTCGGATCCATAGGAACCAATGCGCCCTTCTACCTCAGCCTCGAGGGGTCGGGCGATACCTGGGCCCGGAATAGCGGAGCCGGGCCCGATTTCACCGTCACTGGCGCCCTCGGCAGCACCACCAGTCCATAACCCATGCCACTTGGATCCTCAGCGCTCGGCTCTGCGGCACTCGGCGGTTTCGCCGCGATCGGCTCCACTGGTCCGCGCCACGCGGAACGCACGGTCTTCC
>RFJS01000521.1 GCA_003694825.1 Verrucomicrobiota bacterium
CCCGAACGCTGTCCGTCAAGGAACCGGCGCGCACGACGATCTCGCCCCCGGCCCGCGCCGGAATTTCCAGCGTCTCCTGCGCCCGAAGTCCGGCTGCTCCGCCGAGGACGCCGGCCACAAGAACGACGGCACCGACAACGCCGCGGCCCGGGGTCGGGAAACAGGCTGCAACCGTTCGCATCACCGTTTCTCCTTCCTTCAGAGCAGGCCTCCTGCGTATCGCAGAAGGACGCAGAGCGCCGGTCCATGCCGCCCATCCAGGCATCCCTCGCTTCCTTTGGCTTTTCCCCTTCTACGGTGGCGGCGCAACCACGCGAATCGGTGCAGTGCGGAAGATTCGGGGATCCCCCGTCGTCATGGCCGCGGAGATTTCGAGGGGCGCCGCGCCGGAAGGATGGACGATCTCGACCACGGGCGGTGGCGTTCCCGGCGGCGGAGGATCCTTCAATTCGACTTCGATGCGGAACTCCTCGCCTGGGGCGATTTCGTCCAGCTCGCCGTACGGCGGCCGGGGCGCAATGATTTTCACGGTCCTGAAGACGTCGATCTTTTCCGGCACCGACGCACCCTCAACCCGAACGTTGTCGAGCCCCCAGGATTCGTCGCTCATGTCCTGAAGTGCCAGCGCTGTGAACTGCAAAATCAAATCGCCGGCCGGATGCTCAAACGAGAAGCTGAGGCGATAAACCGAGTCGCCAAAGTAAGAATACCCGAGCGTATCGTATTCCAGCGCCCCCGATCCCGGAGGATGATCGCCTTCGCCGAAGAAGGACGGATAGGACTGCGTGAAACCTTTTTCCTCGAGATTGCTGAAAGTGGTGTAGAGAAGGAAGGGATTACCCCAAGCGGCCGAGTTGAAAACTCCCGATTCCAGCAACGCTTTGAAATCCGCCACGCTGGCCGGAGGGCTCGGAAGCGGATTGCTGGCCACCGTGACCTCGAACAGATCCGGACCGTGCTCCGGGTTGTTCCCGTCCCAGGAGTTGATGAGATAAAGATCGAACGTGACGCTCACCCGGCCGGAGCGACGTTTGTGCAATGTCAGGGTGACGGACCCGTTGCCGAACTGACCGAGGAACCGCCGTGCGCCGACAGGTGTGCGATCGGTCGTGCGATGCGACCATTCCGCGCCGACGGCGCCCTCGAAATCATTAAAATAGATCTCCTCCTGGGCTTCAGCGGGAAAGCTGAAGGTAGAAAGAGTAACAATAATCGCGCTCACGGCAGCAATACCGCGAGACGGAGCAGGCAACATTTCCGTCTCCGCATCTCTGCGCATCCCAACGGATGCTCAAGAAACGAAATAACGAACGCACTGCATGTCAGTTTAAATTTTCATCCCGGTTTCGTCAGGTTTTTTTTCCGGGATACGGTCACTCCTTGCGGGGCCGGAGATCACGCGCTCCTGCGCTCTATCACCTTCGCGTCGCGGATACCATGGCAAGCCACGTGCCGCGCCGCCAAAAAAGAAAGTATTACAGGGACAATGGCGGGCTCTGTTGAGGGATTGGACCAGGATTGAGAGCAGATTTCCGGTCGTCGGTGCCGCTACCGGTTGCGCCCGTGCTCCGCCTCCGGAGATTATTCTTGTCGAGGACTTCCGGAGCCCTTCCGGCACTCTTGCGAGTTCTTCCGGCGTGCCGTCGGGGTTTCAGGGTTTCCGGCCCTCTCAGGAGGCCATTTCCGTGCGTACGGCCGGGGCCATCTGTTGGGTCGGAAGCGCGCCCCCGGCGTCGATGTCGCCGGCGATTTCGCCGCCGCTGTGAATGGTGATACGACCATAGCGAATCGTGCCGCAGACCCGTCCCGTGGGCGCAATCGCCAATTCGCCGGTGACGATCAGGGTGCCGTCGACGGTGCCGGCAATCTCGGCCCGTTCGACTTCGGCGCTGCCGCGGAAGACGCCGCCTTTGAGAACCTCCAGCGTCTCGGCCTTGAGGGCGGCTTCGACCTGGCCTTCGACGACGAGGATGCGACACGAATCGATCTCGCCCTTGACCTCGATGCCCTGACCGACGATCAGGGTGCCGCTGGGCGCCGCATCGCCGGTACGCGCACCCGCCGGTGTGCGCTCGCCGGGCTGACTGGCAGCGATACCGACGATGCCGCGCGGCA
>RFJS01000090.1 GCA_003694825.1 Verrucomicrobiota bacterium
CCCCCCGGCTCACCCGCCGCGTGCCCGGTGTTTTTCGCGGAAGTGGCGGGGGGTGGTGCCGGTGGCGCGGCGGAAGACAACGGTGAGGTATTCGGGGTGGGTGAAACCGGTCAGTTCGGCGATGCGGGCGACCGGGAGGTCGGTTGTGCCCAGGAGGGTTTTCACGTGCTCGAGCCGGGTCTTCTCGATCTGTTCCCGCGGGGTGCAGCCGATCGAGCGCCGGAACCGCCGTTCCAGCGAGGTGCGGGCCATGGGCACGGCGCGCAGCACATCCGCCACGCCGATGCCTTCGGTCGCGTGCCGGCGAATGTAGCGCAGCGCGGCCGCGACCTGGGGATCGTCCACGGCCACGACATCGGTTGACTGGCGGGTCACGACGCGCAGCGGCTCGATCTGCCGCTGCTCCCGCGGCACGGCCTCGCCGTTCATCCACCGGGCGAGCAGCGCCGCCGCCTCGTAGCCGGCCCGGCGCGCGTCCGGCGCCACGCTCGAGAGCGGCGGATCACACAGCTCGCAGAGCAGTTCGTCGTTGTGAATCCCGATTACCGCCACCTCGTCCGGCACACGCAGCCCGGCCTCGCGGCACGCCTCGAGCACCTGCTGGCCGCGAATGTCATAGCAGGCGAGCACGCCGACCGGCCGCGGCAGCCCCCGCAACCACCGGGCCAGCGCCGCCAGTTCCGCATCCGGCTTGCGCCGGAAATCTCGAAACACCGCACACCGGCACCCCGCCTCCCGCGCCCAGCGCGAGAAATAGTCACCGCGCAACTCCGCCCAGCGAAATTGCGGATCCCCGCAAAAGGCAAAATGCCGCAGGCCCCGCTCCCACAGGTGCTCGAACGCCATGCGCGTCGCCGCTTCGCTGTCGGTCACGACCCTGGGAAACAGCGGCCCGTCCAGCGCCGCGCTCACGTCGATCACCGGCAAGCCGCTCTCCGCCAGCGCCTCGGCGATCGACGCGTTCTCCACTCGCGCGATCACCCCGTCACCCCGCCATCCCCGCAGCCAGGCGGGCACGCCCGCGCCGCGCCCCTGCTCCATCAGCCGCACGGACCACGGCTCGTTGGCATGCATCCACGCACGCACGCCCTGCAACAGCTGGCGGGCATAGCTGTTGGACGTCTCGATCAGCAGGGCGACGCGTCGGCGCGGCATGGTCGGTTTTTCAGGCTGCGGTCCGCACGGAGCGAGGCGACGCAAAATCTCAGGAAGTTTGTGGAATCCCTCATGGCCCGCCCCGGCGCGGCCTGATAAAATCCGCCCGCACATGCCCCGGTTTCAGATCGCAACCCTCCCCGGCGACGGCATCGGCCCGGAAGTGATTGCCGCCACGCTCGACGTGCTCCACGCCGTCGCGGCCCGCCTCGCCGACGTGCAGTTCGCCTTCCAGGAATTTTCCGTCGGCGCCGGCGAATACCTCCGCTCGGGCGACCCGCTCCCGCCCGCCACGGTCGAGGCGTTCAAGCAATGCGACGCCATCCTCCTCGGCGCCATGGGCCTGCCCGATGTGCGCTGGCCCAACGGCGTGGAAATGACGCCGCAGATCGACATCCGCGAACAGCTCGACCTCTACAACGGCGTGCGGCCCATCCGCCTCTTCCACGAGACGCACACCCCGCTGAAGGGCTACGCCGCCGGCCAGATCGACTTCGTCATCGTCCGGGAAAACTGCGAGGGGCTCTTCTCCGAACGCCGCACGCCCCGTCCGACCGACCGCGACTTCGAGACCGATACGCTCCGCATCACCCGCCGGGGCGCCGAGCGCATCTGCCGCGCCGCCTTCGACCTGGCCCGCAAGCGCCGCCGCCATGTCACCCTCGTCGACAAGGCCAACGTCCTCCCCTCCATGGCCTTCTTCCGCTCGGTCTTCGACGCTGTCGCAACCGAGTATCCCGACGTCGAGACGAGCCGTGTCTACATCGACGCGATGGCCCTCTACCTCGTGCAGAAACCCGAGCGCTACGACGTCATCGTCACCGAAAACATGTTCGGCGACATCCTCTCCGACCTCGCTGCAGGGCTGGTCGGCGGCATGGGGCTCGCCCCCTCGGCCGACATCGGCGACGAATACGCCGTCTTCCAACCCTCCCACGGCAGCGCGCCGGACATCGCCGGCCGCGGCATCGCCAACCCCGTCGCCACCATCCTCTCCGCCGCCCTCATGCTCGACTGGCTCGACCATCCGGAGACCCGCCGCGGCGCGCGCCTCATCGAGGACACCGTCGCCCGCGTCCTCGCCGATCCCGCCAACCGCACCGCCGATCTCGGCGGCACGCTCGGCACCCGCGCCGTCACCGAGCGCATCGTCGCCGCCATCGAAGCCGCTCCTCCGGAGAGCTGACGCCCCGCCCCACCGCAAACCCGCGCCCCCCATGGCCACACCCCGCCTCATCGACCTCACTCTCCCGCTCGGCCCCGCTCTCCGCGGCGTGCAATTCGAAACAGCCCGCACCCTCGAAAAAGACGGCTGGAACGCCCGCACCCTCCATCTCTACTCCCACGCGGGCACCCACATGGATGCCCAGACCCACTTCGGCGCCGGCCCGGAAACGATCGACCGCATCCCCCTCGAGCGCTGCCTCGGCCCCGCCCACGTCGCCCACCTCCCCGGCCTCGCGCCCCGCAGCCTGCTCACCCCGGAGCACCTCGGCGCGCTCGCAGAAACCTTCCCCCCCGGCGAATCCCTCCTGCTGCACACCGGCTGGAGCCGTCATGTATCCGACCCTTCACTCTATCGGGACGGATTGCCGCGCGTCGGCGAAGCGCTCGCGCGCTGGTGCGTCGCACACCGGGTAAAACTCCTCGGCGTCGAGCCGCCCTCCATCGCCGACGTCAACCATCTCCCCGAAGTCACCGCCATCCACCGCATCCTCCTCGAAGGCGGCGTCACCATCGTCGAAGGGCTCGCCAATCTCGACCGACTCACCGCGCCCCGCGTCCTCTTCGGCGCTTTTCCTCTGCCCATCGAGAGCGGCGACGGCTGCCCGTGCCGGGCCTTCGCCTTCGACGGCATCCCCGCCGGCCTCGACGCACCGGATCCGCCGGCCTGACCCCGCCCGTCCTTCCCCGCTCCTCACCCGAAAACCACCCGCTCACCTCAAGCCAACAACCCCATCATGCCTCGCCGCTACCTCGTCGTTGTCGCCACCTTCCTTCTCTCTTTCCTCCTCTACGTCGACCGCGTTTGCATCTCCACCGCCAAGGGGCCGATCGTGAGCGATCTCGGCCTCACCGACAAACAGTTCGGCTGGATCCTCTCCGCCTTCGCCTTCGGATACGCCCTGCTGCAAACGCCCAGCGGCGCCCTCGCCGATCGCTACGGCGCCCGCCGCATCCTCGCTTCCGTCGTCGGCTTCTGGTCCCTTTTCACCGGCCTGACCGCCGCGGCGTGGAATTTCGTCTCCCTGCTCGTGGTTCGCTTCCTGTTCGGCGCGGGCGAGGCCGGCGCCTTTCCGGGCATGGCGCGCGCCGTCTATTCCTGGATCCCCGTTCGCGAGCGCGGCCTGGTCAAAGGCATCAACTTCTCCGCCTCACGCCTCGGCGCCGCCGCGACGATGCCGGTGCTGCCGTGGATGATCGCCACGCTCGGCTGGCACCTGAGCTTCGTCATCCTCATGTTCATCGGCCTCGCCTGGGCGGCGATCTGGTGGTTGTGGTTTCGCGATGAACCCGCCGAACACCCCGGCATCAGCAAAGAGGAACTCGCCCACATCCTCGCCAACCGCCAGGATGCCGACAGCCGCGACACGCCGGTGCGGCCGCTTCCCTTCCGGCGCATGCTCGGCCACACCAACATGTGGCTCATGATGGGCCAGTATTTCGCCAGCAACTTCACGTTCTTCTTCACCCTCAGCTGGCTCTTCCCCTACGTGAAGCAGACCTACCATCTCGAATACACCCAGGCCGGCTTCTACACGATGTTCCCGCTCATCGGCGGCGCCGCCGGCAACATCGCCTCCGGCCTGCTCGTCGACGCCCTCTACCGCGCCGGCCACCACCGCATCTCCCGCCGGGTTCCCGCCATCCTCGGCTTCCTTCTCGCCGGCACCGGCCTCTACTTCAGCGTCGAGCAGACGGAAGTGTGGGGCGCGGTCATCTGGCTCACCATCGCCATCTTCGGCGCCGACATGACGCTCAGCCCGTCCTGGTCCTTCTGCATCGACATCGGAGGGCGCCATGCCGGCAAGGTCTCCGGCACGATGAACAAGGCCGGCAACCTCGGCTCCGCCGTCGTCGCCATCGTCTTCCCCTACCTGCTCGCGTGGACCGGCGGACCGCGCGCCTTCTTCTACATCGGCGCCGCCCTCAACGTTCTCGCCATCATCCTCTGGCTCCTCGCCAACCCCGACCGCAAACTCCAGGAGGAACCTGCCGCATGACCACGCCATCCCGTCCGCTCCGCGGCGTCGCCGTCGGTGCCGGCTACTTCAGCCACTTCCAATACGACGCCTGGGCCCGGCTCCCCGGCGTCGAAATCACCGCCCTGTGCAACCGCAACCAGGAACGCGCCCGCGCGACCGCCGCCCGCCACGGCGTCCCCCGCGTCTACCGCTGGGAGGACCTCGACCGCATGCTCGACGAGGAAAAGCCCGACTTCATCGACATCATCACTCCGCCGGAGACGCACCTCGACATCGTCCGCCGTGCCGCCGCCCGCGGCATCGCCATCATCTGCCAGAAACCCCTCGCGCCCACCCTCGAGGAGGCCCGGACCGTCGTCGCCGCCGCCCGCGAAGCCGGCGTCCGCTTCCTCGTCCACGAGAACTGGCGCTGGCAGCCCTGGTATCGCGAAATCAAGCGCCAGCTCGAGGCCGGCACCCTCGGCGAACTCTTCTCCATCTCCGTGCGCATGCGCATGGGCGACGGCTGGCAGCCCGACGCCTACCTGGCCCGCCAGCCCTTCTTCCGCGAATACCCCCGCCTGCTCATCTACGAGACGGGTGTCCATTTCCTCGATACCTTTCGATTCCTCGGCGGTGAAATCGCCTCCATCTACGCCCGGCTCCAGAAGCGCAATCCCGACATCCGCGGCGAAGACGCCGGCCAGGTCGTCTGCGGCTTCCGCTCCGGCGCCACCGCCATCCTCGACGCCAGCCGCTACAACGAAGCCGACACCGAAGACGCCCGCTACACCTTCGGCACGGTCCGGCTCGACGGCAGCCGCGGCCACCTCGAGCTCGACCTCGAGGGCAACCTCACCTTCAAGCCCCTCGGCGAGCCGTCCCGCCGCATCGACTACCCGCACGAACGCCGGGGCTTCGCTGGCGACTGCGTTTACTTCCTGCAGCGACACTTCGTCGAGTGCATGCGCGAGGGCAAACCCTTCGAAAGCACCGGCGAGGACTACCTTCGCACCGTCGCCCTCGTCGAAGCCTGCTACCAGTCCCACGCCAACGGCCAGGTCGTCACCGTGCAGGCGTGAGCGTTTACCCCAACGATGCAGACGTCAGGTCACAGAGAGCACCGAGGAAAGACAGCGGGCATCGAGTTGTTGTCTTGTCGGGCTCGACCAGGGTCGATCCCTGCAAGCTTCACACCTCATCCTTCACACGTCACGCCCCTCCACCTCCTGCCCACCCTTCGCTTCTTCCCTTCTTCGTCGTTCAACCCGCGTCGTTCACCCATGACATCCGCCGACCCATCCGCCAAAACTCCCTTCCCGCACCGCGGCCTCGACCATCTCGCCATCGCCGTCAACGACACCGAGGAAGCGCTCAAACTCTGGCGCGACACCTTCGGGTTTCCCGTCCTCTACTCCGAGGTCGTCAACGACGGCACCATCCGCCTCACCCATCTCGACCTCGGCAACACC
>RFJS01000522.1 GCA_003694825.1 Verrucomicrobiota bacterium
CTATTTGAGCGCGCAGGGCCTTGTCGACCCATGGCTGAATGGACGGCGGGTTACCGAAGATCTCTTCGTGCCGGGCTGGCCGGACTACACGCGCCGCGTCTTTTACGTCGCCTATGACGTGACGGAGGAGATGCGCGTTGGAGAAAATGCACTCGGCATCGTGCTGGGTGACGGCTGGTACAGCGGTACGATGTTGCGCGATCAACAGGCCGGACCGACGCCGAGGGTTTCGGCGTGGATCGAGCTGTATTCTGCCGATGGCGGCAGGCGGCGCGTTTTTCTCGACGGCGGGGCGAGAGTCGCGCAAGGGCCGATCGTTTTGCAGGGCATCTACGCCGGCGAGACGTACGATGCGCGACGCGAGCAGCCCGATTGGGCGACGCCGGGCGGAGCCGCGTCGTGGGAGTGGTCGAATGTGGTGATCGAGCCGACGCCGCCGGTGGCGGTGACAGCGCGTTTTTCGCCGCCGGTGCGGCGTATTGAGGAAATCCGGCCGGTTGCGCATCGGCGGGCTGGGCCGACGGTGCACCGGTTCGACCTCGGGCAGAACATGGTCGGCTGGATCCGGCTGAAGGTGCGGGCGGCGCCCGGCACGGAGGTGATCATACGCTTCGCCGAAATGCTGGAGGCCGACGGCTCCCTGCACCTGCGCAATTTGCGTTCGGCGGCGGCGACGGCGCGCTACATTGCGCGAGGGGATCCGCAGGGGGAGGTGTGGGAGCCGCATTTCACCTTCTTCGGTTTTCGCCATGTCGAGGTGTCGGGGCTGGAGACGCTGCCGGAGGATGCGGTGACCGGAATCGTCGTCCACACCGATCTGCGGCGGATTGGGAGCTTCGAATGTTCGGCGCCGCTGCTCAACCAGCTCTACCGCAACACGCTGTGGGGGCAGAAGGGCAACTTTCTCGAATTGCCTACGGATTGTCCGCAGCGTGATGAGCGCCTCGGTTGGACGGGGGATGCTCAAGTGTTCTGCCACACGGCGAACTACAATCTCGAGAGCTACGCCTTTTACCGGCAGTGGCTGCGGACGCTGCGGGACAGTTTCGTTGACGGACCGGAGGGCGGTTTCCCCTCGGTTGCGCCGAATACGGGATTCATCATCGGGGCGGCGGGCTGGGCCGACGCCGGTGTCATCGTGCCCTGGGTTGTGTATCTCCACTCGGGAGACCGGCGCGTGCTCGAGGAGAGTTTCGATGCGGCCCGGCGGTGGGTGGATATCATGCGTGCTCAGGCGCCGGACGGCATCCGGCGCAGCCGCAAGGCCTATGGCGACTGGCTTGCGCCCGGGGCGCCAAAGCCCGGCGAGGCGCCCACGCCGTATGTGCTGATCGCCACCGCCTTCTACGCCCACAGCGCCGATCTCGTCGCCCGTATGGCGGACGTGCTCGGAGAGGTGGAGCAGGCGCGGCATTACCGCGCGCTGTTCGAGGAGGTGCGGCGGGCGTTTCAGCGGGAGTTCATCGCCGCAGACGGCGCGATCGTAAGTGACGAGCAGACCGCCTATGTCCTCGCCCTGGCGTTCGATCTCGTGGACGAGGCGCGGCGGCCGGCCATGGTGAAGCACCTCGAGTCGGCCATTGCGGCAAAAGATGATCATCTCGCTACCGGATTTCTCGGCACCTACCTGTTGGCGCCGACGCTGACCAAAGTGGGGCTCACGGATCTCGCCTACCGGATCGTGCAGCAGGAGACCTATCCCGGATGGCTCTTCAGCGTGAAGAACGGGGCGACGACGATCTGGGAGCGGTGGGACAGCTGGACGCCGGAACAGGGTTTTCATCCGGAAGGAATGAATTCATTCAACCACTACGCCTACGGAGCCATCGTCGGTTGGTTTTATCACACCGTGGCGGGTATTCGTCCGGATCCGCGGCAACCGGGCTGGCGCCGGTTCATCCTCGCGCCGGAGCCGGGCGGGGGGCTGACCTTCGCCCGCGCCAGTCTGGAAACGCCGTATGGCCGCGTCGCCTCGTATTGGAAAGTCGAGGCAGGTGGATGGAGCTGGGAGGTCGAAGTACCGGCCAATACATCGGCCGAGGTGCATCTGCCGGTGGAGACGGCCGAAGACGTTGTGGCGGACGGGCGGGACCTGTTGTCCGCCCAGGGGGTGAGTGATGTGCGCGAGGCCGACGGACGCGTTGCTTTCCGCCTCGACAGCGGCGCCTACCGATTCCGGGTGAGGGCGCCTTGATCCGATCGGCCGCAGCCGCTGCGGCTCGAATTTGCCGATCGCGACCGGCTCCGGAGCTTGCGGCCGCGCGGTCAGCTGGCGCC
>RFJS01000091.1 GCA_003694825.1 Verrucomicrobiota bacterium
CGGTGTAGTACCAGCGGCCGTCGATCTTCCCAAAGGTGGCGGCTTCGAGGTGCTTTTGTTCGCGGCCACCGGCACGGAAGCGGGCGACAAATTCGACGATGCCAAAGTCGTCCTCGGGACCGCCCCCCTGGGTCTGCAGGATGGTCAGCCCGAGCCACTCGGCGCTCTCGGCCCACTCGCGGGTGTTTTCCTCGGAGTAGTCCTCCCGCTGCTCTTCGGACAAGGTGTCGCGCAAATGCGCGTACTCGCGCTTGACGTAGGCGGAGTAGCGGGAGCGCATCAACGCTTCGGCCGTGGGGGCGGGCGTGGTGCCGGCGATGATGGGACCGCAGCAGTTGTCGTAGTCGAGACCGGAGCCGCAGGGACAGTTGCTCATGCGGTGGTTTTACTCCGGGAAGCGGGGCGTTTGGCAACTCTTGAAGCCGGCAAAATCGCCTGTCGGTCCGCGGGGTGGACGCTGGCGCCTTCACGGCCGTGTTGGTGGCGGGCGGGTTTGGCGCGAGCTGGCTGGGGATGGGGAAAGGGGATGGACGCCGCAGCCCCGGATGGATCAGGGTGTCGCATGGACTGGAGTCTCGAATCGTTTTTCAAGGAGTTCGACGGCGCGGATTACCGGCAGTTCAAGAACGCCGTCGCAGAAGGTCTGCGGGCGCTGGCGTCGCGCATCGAAGCGGAGGGACGGCTGGAGCCGGCTACGTTTTCCGGATGGCAGGCGATTATCGAGACCATGGAGGATATCAGCCGGGGGCTGAGCCATCTTTCCACCTATCTCGGGTGCCTGACGGCGGCGGACGCGGCGAATGAGGCGTATCGCCGCGAGGAGGCGGCGTTGACGCACTTGCGCTCGGAGATGACCAAGCTCGAGTCGGCGCTGGTGCACGCGATCGGGGAGGCGCGGCACGACCACTTCGAGGCGTTTTTGAAGCGGGATGCGCTGCGGGACGCGGAATACGCCCTGCGGCGCTGGCGGGAGAAGTCGCACAAGATGATGTCACTGGCCGAGGAGGATCTGGCGGCGGAGCTGGAGGTGGACGGTATCGCGGCGTGGTCGCGCCTCTACGACACCGTGTCGGGGAAATTGACATTTCGCTGGGTGCGGCCGGACGGGACGGAGGAGACGGTATCGATGTCGCGGAGACGCTCGATGCTGGGGCATCCGGACCGCGCGGTGCGCCGTGCGGTTTTCGAGGGTGGAAACGAGGCCTGGGCCGGCGTGGAGGATACCTGTGCCGCGGCGCTCAACGCGATCGCGGGAGCACGGTTGACGCTGGTGCACCGGCGCGGGCAGAAGGACTTTCTCGAGCCGGCGACATTCGAGCACCGTATCGGGCCGGCGGCGTTGGAGGCGCTGCACACGGCGCTGCTGGATCGAGCGGAGGTGACGCGGCGGCTGTTGCGCTGCAAGGCGCGGCAGCTCGGCGAGGACGCGGTCGCCTGGTACGACCTGGAGGCTCCGACGCCGGGGATCGGTTCGGGAGAGACGGTCTCGCTGGCCTGGGAGGAGGGCGTGGCGATGGTGGAGTCCGCGCTGCGGCGGGCTTATCCGGAGCTGGGCGCGTTTGTGCGCGAGGCGGTGGAGAAGCGCTGGATCGACTATACCCCGCGCAGCGGGAAGCGGCCCGGGGGCTTTTGCACGACGTCGACCTTCAATGGCGAGTCGCGGATCTTCATGACCTTCGATGGTGCCATGGGCGATGTCATCACCCTCGCGCATGAGCTGGGGCATGCCTGGCACTCGCGGCTCCTGCAGCAGGCGCGGCCGCTGGCGCGGAGTTATCCGATGACCCTGGCGGAGGCGGCTTCGACCTTCGCTGAGATGGTGTTTATCGAAGGTATGCTGGAGAATCCGGAGGTGCCCGAGAGTGAGAAACGCCGGATGATCGATTCGCAGGTGAGGCAGGCGACGGGGTTCCTGCTCGATGTGCCGATGCGGTTCGAGTTTGAGAGGAATTTTTATCGGGCCCGCGAGGAGGGGGAGGTGTCGGTTTCGGAGCTGAAGGCGATGATGGTGGCGGCGCAGCGTCGCTTGTTTGGTGATACGCTGGCGCACGGCGGGGAGGATCGGATGTTCTGGGCTTCGAAGCTGCATTTCTACATCGCGGAGGTCCCGTTCTATAATTTCCCCTACACGGTCGGGTTCTTGCTCAGCCGCGCCCTCTTCGCCCGCTTTCAGAAGGAGGGGGCCGGGTTTCTTGCGACCTATGAAGCGTTTTTGCGCCGGACGGGTTCGGCGTCGTGCGAGACGCTGGGGCGCGAGGTGCTCGGGGTGGATCTGGAGTCGCCGGCGTTCTGGGCCGAGACGGTGGAGAGCCTGGCGCCGCTGGCCGAGCGCTACGAGGCGCTCTTCGGAGGCTGATCGGCGGCCGCCGGAGGCGTTTCCGCCGGGGCGGCGGAAACGAGAGCCTGACCCGTGCTCCGCGGCGGTGGCTTCGCCCCGGTCATGGAGCGACGCGGGCGTGTTCCCAGGCGATGATGGCGGTCTTGCGTTCGAGGCCCCAGCGGTAGCCGCCAAGGGTCCCCTCGGCCCGGATGACGCGGTGACAGGGGATCAGCCAGGCGACGGGGTTGGCCCCGATGGCGCTGGCCGCGGCGCGAACGGCGTGTGGCCGGCCGGCCGCGGCCGCGATGTGGCTGTAGGTGGTGAGTGTGCCCGGGGAGAGGCGCAGAAGAGCGCGCCAGACGTTGATCTGAAAGTTTGTGCCGCGGACGAGCACGGAG
>RFJS01000523.1 GCA_003694825.1 Verrucomicrobiota bacterium
CGAATCCCCCACCGCCGCCCAGATCGCGGCCTTGCGCGCGGGCGAGATTTCCTGTGGCTTTTTTCATCCGGATGCCCCGACCCCGGAATTCGAGACACGTGAACTGCTGCGCGAACGCAACGGCGTGCTGCTTCCGTTCGATCATCCGCTCGCCTCCCGCCGGCAACTGCGGCTGCGGGATCTCGAAGAGGTTCCTCTGGTGTTGTTTCCCCGCAGCCTCAACCCGGGATTCTACGACCAGGTCCTGACGCGTTGCTCCAGCGCCGGATTCACGCCACGCATCGAAGAGGAGGTCTGGCCCCGCGCCAATGGCATCGCGCTGGTGAGGGCCGGAATCGGTGCGACGTTTGTCTGTCCCTCCGAGGTCCGACAACTCCCGCCGGAAGTGGTGCTGCTTCCACTGGTCGGAGACGCCCCGGAAAGCCGGCTGATCTTTGGCTGGAATAAAACCAGGGAGCCCAATCCGGCGCTGCGAGCCTTCATCGAAGTGGTGGCGGAAGACACCTCCGTCCCGTCCTCCTGATCGATCAGCGAATCACCTTCAGCCCGCTGAATACGACCCAGTCCCAGGCGTTGCTGTTGGCAGGGCCGACGTCGATGACGAGCTTCAACAACCGCCCCTGCCCCGGAGGAAACGCAGCCGAGATCCGTTTCAATCCCCGGTCCTCCGGCACATCGCGGGGATTGAGGTAGCGCCGCCACGCGTCGGTCTCACGTCCATCTTCGGCGATAACCACCCAGGCGATTTCCACGCCGTCGGATTGATCCGCCCTCTCATACGATCCGGGCCGGAACCCCTGCCACACCTCGAACCCCGAGGCATCGTCCGGAAGCCGGAACAACACATAGGCCGGCGGGGTAAACTGATACACGCGCCTGCCCTCGACCTCAAATTGCTCCAGAGCCGCAAACAGGTTCCAACCCACAGGCTGCAGGTCGAACCCGTCGAGCCTGCTCACCGGGCGCCCCGATGTCTGCACAATGCCAAGACGACTTCGGTAAGGTTCCGCCCAGGATTCCACGAAAGAGATCTGCGCGGGATCCAGCCCGAGCGCGGCCATCAGTGCGCGGCCATTCTCCGCCGTGGGCGTATGCACAAACGTCACGTGCGACCCCGGAACGTCGCCGCTGTAACCGTTCACCGTCTTGCGCCGCAACTGCAACGCCGCCGCAAAGGCATCCAACTGACACAGCTGATCGGATTGATTGCTGAACCCCGGTGCGAAAAGCAGGACCGGGCGGTCACCTGCCTGACGCCAGGCCTCCACGACCGCCTCGCGGCGCATCCGCATCGCTTCCGCCGGCACCGATGGCTGACTCACCGTCACTGTTTCCGCAGCCAGCAACACCGCCAGGGTCGTCCATGCGAGGCCGATCCCGCACCGCCCCTCCCGCCGCCGCCAGAGCACCGTCATCGCCGCGGCCAGGCCCACCACCTGCAGAGCGTGCACCACGACGATCGATCGACCACTGGCCCGAAAAGCCCGCAAAAACCCGACCCTCTCGGCCAACAGCGTGAACCCACTGTCCATGCCCCAGGCCGTAAAAAACAACAGCCCCGATACCGCCGTGAGAGAACACAACAACGCCACTCGCCCCGCTGGATTCTCCCGAAAACGAAAGCCCACCAGAGCCGCACCCACCATCCCGATCCACGGGCCGAAACCGGAAAAGAGCACCTTCTCGACCTCCGCTGAACCCCGCCCGGGCCAGCCGGGCGGATACCACGCATGCCCCGGAACAGCGGCAATCCACGAACGCCAGTCCGGCGCCAGTTCGCGCAACTCCGAGAGTGGCCGCTCCACCCCCAAACGAATGGCCTCGAGGTAGGCGACCGCGCTCAGTGTAAACAGCACCACTCCGGCCAGCACGATCCCTGCCGCCACCAGCCGTTGCCCCGAACGCCACCACCCGCCATCCGCCGGGCCGACGTCCCCTTGCTTCCTCCCGCCGCTCGGGCGCGCCAGGACGAAAGACAGGACAACGCCGATTCCGCCGAAAACCGCGGCGTAGAACCCGACATACGGCGAAGCCGCAAATTGCCAGCACCACCATCCCGCCGCAACCCCGAGGCGCCACCGGAAGCCGTCCCGCATGAAGCGTAGTCCCTCCCCCAGAGCGAACAACGCCGGAAACACCGGCAACAGCTGCATATGAGTCCCTGCCTCCCAGACCATGATGGCCGGCGATACTCCCAGATACAACAACGGCCCCATCAAGAGCACGGGAACCTCCACCGCGCGCAGCACCCGCGCAAACGCCCACACGTTCAAGACGGCCACCCATACAAACCACAGCTGAAACGCGTGCTCCACCGAGGCACCGGCCAATCGCGCGAGCGAATAAAAAAGCACCGTCCCCGCATGAGTATCACTCATCCCGAGAGTATGCTCCGAAGGAAAATACTGCCCGGGCGAAAGCCAATCCGCCCATCCACGCATCGCCTGGTAGCCGTGTTCGAGCACGAGATTGTTGAACCTTCCGTCCAGACCGTCCCCGGGGATCATCGCCCACCCCGACGCCCAAATGCCCTGAGTGACATGCGCCACCGCAGCCACGGCCCAAAACACCAACCACGCCCGCAGGGCCCATTCTCCCCGCACCGCCAGCCTGCGGGCACGCGAGGCAGCCCGGACCGCGCGCCCACGCTTCCACATCCCTATACGCCCAGCCAGGTGTGCAAACAGGCCCATGGGGAGCGGATCCAACCACGCCCGGTGGCCGATGCAATCTCCCTCCATCGGTCCTGCCGCGGCTGCATCTTCAAGGCGCGCCTGAAAAGCAAAGCCCGGGTCGCGATGAAACGACCCGGGCTTGAACTGAGAACGCTGAACGAGATTTGGGTTTTCAGGATGCTCCGGCTGCAACTTCAGCTCGGGCTTTTTCAGCAAGCGCAGTCGAGATGTAGCGCTCACCAAAACTGCAAGCAACCGTCACGATCGTCTTGCCCGCCATCTCCGGCCGCCTGGCAATCTGGAGGGCGGACCAGACATTCGCGCCACTCGAGATGCCGCCGAGGATACCCTCCTGGAGGGCAAGTTGCCTGGCGGTTTCAAAGGCGTCTTCGTTGGTCACCGTGATCACCTCATCGATGATGGCAGTATTGCAATTCTTCGGAATGAACCCGGCGCCGATTCCCTGAATCTTGTGGGGACCGGGCGAGCCTCCGGAAATCACCGGGCTGGCGGCCGGCTCGACCGCCACCGACCGCAGGGCGCGACGACTCTTGATCACTTCGGAAACACCGGTGATTGTACCCCCGGTGCCGACACCCGCGACGAACACGTCGATCTTTCCTCCCGTCGCCGTCCAGATTTCCTCCGCGGTCGTGCGACGGTGGATCTCGGGGTTGGCCGGGTTTTCAAATTGCTGCGGCATGAAACCGCGGTCGCCCTGTTCGTGGAGGATCTCGGAGGCGCGGCGAATCGCGCCCGGCATGCCTTCGGATCCAGGAGTCAGGACAATGTCCGCACCGAGCATGCGCAGGAGCACGCGGCGCTCGATCGACATCGTCTCC
>RFJS01000524.1 GCA_003694825.1 Verrucomicrobiota bacterium
CGGCGTCAGGCGCAGCAGCGCGTGCAACACCCCGCACGAAACGACCGCGGCCGCGAGGTCGTCGCCCACCACCCCCGCCCCACCCGTGAGCCGCTGAATCCGGGAAATCCCGAACGGCTTGGCGATGTCGAACAGCCGGAACAGCGCGAAGCCGAGCAGGAAAACCAGCCACGCCCCGCCCGCCGCGATGATGTCGTGCATCCCGATAAACACCACCGGCACACACGCCGCCTCATCGAGGATGACCTCCTGGGGATCCACCTTGTGAAGCCGCATCTCCGCCTCGCCACACAGCGCGAACGCCAGATAGATACCCGCCACGGTCATGACCAGCGCCCACAACGGCCCCGCCGGCACCCCCATGACCGTATACCAGATCACGCCGGCCGCGGAACCCCAGGTGCCCGGCGCCCGAAAGTAGCCGAGACGCCCGAGCGTCGCCATGTTCAGAACGAACGCCTCGGGCAGAAATCGTGTCCATGCCGGTTGCGGAATCATCGTCTCTTCAGGCAAACTCTGCGCCCGCGCCTCAATCGTCAGCGGCGAAAACGAGCGGCCCGTATTTGCGAAAATATTTCGTGCCCGAGGTCAGCGTGAAGAGCGTCGCGAGCAGGAAGAGCACCAGGCCTCCGTATTCAAACACCCGGGTGAGCGCGGCCGTCTCCATGCCCGACCACGCGGCCAGATCGACCCGCGACACCGGCGCGAGCAACAGCGCGCCCACCGCCAGGATCTGCGTGACCGTCTTCTGCTTGCCCGCCTTCTCGGCGGAGACGACCACCCCTTTGGTCGCGGCGACGAGCCGCACGCCCGTGATCAAAAACTCCCGGCCAAGAATCAACAGCACCAGGAAAGCCGGCACCGGATCGGGAAGCGGCAGGCCGTTCACATCCACCAGCGCGATCATGATGCCGAGCATCAGCACCTTGTCCGCCACCGCGTCCATGAGGATGCCGAAGTTGGTGACGATGTTCTGCCGCCGCGCATAGTAGCCATCGAGAAAGTCCGTCACGCCCGCCACCACGAACGCGACGAAAGCGATCGTCGCCGCCCCGACCCACTCGCCATACATCATGGCGACGATCAGAAACATCAGCGGAATGCGCGAGAGCGTGAACAGATTCGGCAGGTTCATGCGGACGTTGCCAAGGCGATGCGAATTGATCACAAACCCCAAGGCAAAACAGCCGCAAAATACGACCCGCCCCCTCCGGGCCGTCGATACCGCGACTCCCTCATGAGAATCTGTATCTATCCTGGCACATTCGATCCCATCACCAACGGCCACCTCGACGTCGCCACCCGCGCCTCGCGTCTCTTCGACAAGCTGATCATCGCCGTCGCCGACAACCCGGAAAAGGGCCCCCTCTTCACGGTCGCCGAGCGCGTCCGCCTCATCCAGGAAAACGTCGCCTCCCTCGGCAATGTCGAGGTCGACTCCTTCTCCGGCCTGCTCGTCGACTTCGCCCGCAGCAAGGGCGCCATCGCCCTGATCCGGGGTCTGCGCGCCCTCTCGGATTTCGAATTCGAGTTTCAGATGGCGTTGATGAACCGCCACCTCGATCCCGAGATCGAGACGATCTTCGTGATGACGAAGGACGCCTACAGCTACACCAGCTCACGCCTGGTCAAGCAGGTCAGCCAGTTCGGCGCTGATCTCGCCCCCTTTGTCCCGGCGAACGTCCTCCGCGCCCTCGAAGCGAAGAAACGCGCCGGCGAGTCCGCACCCTCCGGTTCCAGCGACTGAAGCGGCCCGCCCATCCGCCGCGATCCTGTCCGCCCGCGGCGTGTTCACCTGCCATGCCTGAACTGGCCGCCATTTTCCGCTACCCGATCAAATCGTGCCGTGGCCGGCGTGTGTCGGCAGCGCGCCTCGACCGTTTCGGCATCGAGGGCGACCGACGCTACCTGATCGTCGATGGCGGTGGCCGCTTCATCACCCAGCGCGAAACCCCGGCACTGGCCCGCATCGAAGTCGAGGAAACCGCCACGCATCTGCGCCTCCGTGCCCCCGGCGCCGAACCCGTCTGCATCCCACTGGCCGCCGCCGGCGAGAGCCGCACGCGGCGCGAAGTCACGATCTGGCGCGACACCGTCACCGCCGACGACCTCGGCGAACCTGCCGCCACCTGGCTTTCCCGATACCTCGGCACACCGGCGCGACTCGTCACCACCGGCAAAGCGTTTCACCGCCCCATTGCCCGGGCACCGGGCCATGAAACCGCCTTCGCCGACGCCTGGCCGCTGCTCGTGCTCTCGGAAGCCTCGCTCCAGGCGCTCAACGAGCGTCTCGCACGCCCGGTGCCTCTGGACCGCTTTCGCCCCAATCTCCTTGTCAC
>RFJS01000525.1 GCA_003694825.1 Verrucomicrobiota bacterium
ATCGCCCCGAAAGAACGGCCACCAACAGCCATGCCGACGTATCAGCGCTTCGAAGACCTTCCGGTCTGGCAATCGGCCATCGATCTCGCAGAGCAAGTCGACGCGTTCCTCACCGCCGCCAAAGACCGCCTGTCCTGGTCCAAACGCGACCAGCTCGACCGTGCCTCCCTCTCGGTCTCGAACAACATCGCCGAAGGCTTTGAACGCGGCACGACCAACGAGCTGCTCTCATTAATCTACATCGCCCGCGGCTCCGCCGGCGAAGTCCGTTCCATGCTTTGCCTGCTTGAGCGCCTCCCGGCGCTCAAGGATTTGAGATCTCAAATCGCAAATCTGAAATCCCTCGCCGAAAGCTGCTCCCGCCAGCTGCGCGCCTGGGCCGATTCGCTGCAAAACTCAGACATCGAGGGCCAACGCCGGCTTAACGACCGCACCCGCGCCGCCTACCAAAAGCGACTCGCCGCCAGGCAGGGTCTTGCCGAATTCGAAAAACTCGCCGCCGAACATCTACCCCGCGACCACCCCCTCCACCCGGCAAACCGCAAACGCCCCCGCTGACATCCGACTCCGAATCTCAAAATCTGAACTCCAGACAGTAAGCTGCGAATGAACAGCGACACCCGGTGATCCGCCCCCGATCTCAAATCTCAAATTTCAGATCCGAAATCAGCCATCTCCCTTCTGCCCCCGGCCAGTCCTGCCGCACCTTCGGACCATGAGCAGTCGCGAAACCACCGCCGCCGACCTTCTCCCGGCTCGCATCCTCAACGAGTTCGTTTACTGCCCGCGGCTCTTCTACTACGAACACGTCGAGGGGCTCTTTCTGCACAACGCCGATACGCTGCGCGGCGCCGATTCTCACCGGCGCGTCGATCACGGCACGGGCGCGATGCCCGCGGCCAGGAAGAAACAACAGGTCTCCGCGAGCGATGCTCGATCCGCCTCGCCGGCGGAAGAAACGGAATCCGAGACCATCCACTCCCGCAGCGTAATGCTGGGCAGCGAAACGCTCGGCGTCGTGGCCAAGCTCGATCTCGTCGAAATCACGCTCGAATCGCCTGCCGATGCGGACAGAGCCCCCGTAGCAACAGAAGTAAGACCCGTCGAATACAAGAGCGGCGCCCCCCGCAACACCCTCGACGACGGCGGCCCGGCGCTGTGGGATACCGATCGGATGCAGCTCGGCATCCAGATCATGCTCCTCCGTGAAAACGGATACATCTGCAACGAGGGCATCGTCTACTACCGGGCCACTCGCCAGCGCGTGCGTTACACCCTGCTCCAGGAAGATGAGTCCTGGATACGTCAGACCATCACCGCTGCCCGTACCTGCGCCGCCGGCTCTATACCGGAGCCACTCGACCACTCCCCGAAGTGTCCTCGCTGTTCACTTGTCCCCATCTGCCTTCCTGATGAAACACACTTCCTTCGCCGGTCCGTCGACGAGGAGGTAACTCCGCAACCGCAGCAACTCTCCATCCCCGGCATGCTTCCTGAGGAGCCACAGCCCGATAAGGACGAGTCATCGGACCGATTCGCCCTCGACGACCCCATCTGGCATACCCTCGGCGATCTGCGTCCGCCCCGGCCTGCTGCTCCCGGTGAAAGCGGTATCCGCCGGCTCATCACGCCCGACATCGACACCAAGGCCCTCTACATCAACACACCCGGCGCCTCGCTCTCGCGCAAAGGGGAAACCCTCATCGTCAAAGAAAAAGGAACCACACTCGCAGAAATCCGCATCAAAGACCTGCATCATCTCGCCATCTTCGGCCCCGCTTCGCTTTCGACCGCGCTCGTCCAGACCCTCTGCGAGCGCGGCGTCCCCATCTCCTTCTTCTCCATGGGCGGCTGGTATCATGGGCAGGCCCGGGGGCATGGCCTCACCAACGTCTTCACGCGCATCGAGCAGTTTCGCCACGCCGCTGATCCGGAACAGGCGCTCCCGCTCGCCCGTCTCTTCGTCTATGGAAAGATCCGCAATCAGCGCACCCTGCTCATGCGCAACCACATCGAACCGCCACCGGTCACCTTGCGCGCGCTCAAGCATGCCGCATCTGCCGCCCTCGCCGCCAACAGCCATGCCACCCTCCTCGGCATCGAGGGAGCCGCTGCCGCCTATTACTTCCGCAACTTCAGCGGCATGCTCAAAGGTGCAAGCGACGATGACAGTTTGCCGATGCCCGATGTCTCCCCGGAACACGACAATCGTGGCATCCAAGGTCGCTTCACTTTCGACTTTACCCGCCGTAACCGCCGCCCGCCGCGCGACCCGGTCAATGCCCTGCTCTCGCTCGCCTACAGCCTCCTCGCCCGCGACTGCACCATCGCAGCCACCGCTGTCGGATTCGATCCCTACGTCGGCTTCTTTCATCAGCCCCGCTTCGGCCGCCCCGCCCTCGCCCTCGACATCATGGAGGAATTCCGCCCCCTCATCGCCGATTCCGTCGTGATCACCACCATCAACAACCGTATGCTTACCCCGGATGACTTCGTCCGGGCCGGGCAGGCCGTCAACCTCTCCATCCCGGCCCGCAAGCGTTTCCTCCAGGCCTACGAAAAACGGATGAGTGACACCATCACCCATCCGGTCTTCGACTACAAAGTCAGCTACCGCCGCGC
>RFJS01000526.1 GCA_003694825.1 Verrucomicrobiota bacterium
CTCGGCCGGGCCGCCGACGGCGGCGGGCGAAAACGGGGTGTGCGGCTCTGTTGTGCCGAGCCAGAAAAAGAAGGGTTGCCCGGGTTCGACGGAGGCGAGAAACGAGCGGAAGTTGGCGGTGTAGTCGCGCCTGTCGGCACCGGGTGGAGGATCGGCACGGTAAGCATCGCCGAAGTAGGGGCCGGCCGGGTTGCGGGTTCGACCGGACACTTTCCAGTTCCCCGGTCCCCAGCCTTTGCCGGTGTAACCGACGACGTAGCCCGCTGCCTCGAAGGCATCGGTGATTACAGGGATGTCCGCCGGGAAGCTGGACGCGTGGGTGCCGGCCTCTCGGATCTGCCAGGTGTGTTTGCCGGTGAGGAGGGCGGCGCGGGATGGGGAGCATCCGGGAGAAGCGGCGAAGGCGGAGGTGAAGGGCACGCCCTCGCGGGCAACACGGTCGAAACCGGGGGTGCGGACGAGGCGCGATCCGTACGCGGAGGCATAAGGATAGGCCTGATCGTCTGTCATGAAGATGAGGATACTCGGCCGATCGGGGGCAGCCGATCCCGGGGCGACGGCGCCGATGACGAGGGCCGCGAAGAGCGTGAGTTTGAGAGCGCGTCTAAAAAGTCGCGAAACACGGCGCGGCGTTGCACCGACAAGGGGTAGCCCCTTGAGGGATACCCACTTGTCCGTGCGCCTTGCGGCGCGGTGCTTTCTGCTCCAACGGCATGATCCGGGACTTTGTAGACGCGCTCTGAGAAATTTCATGGAGTAAGGGTGTTGAGGTCAGCTGTGGCGCATGCGCCAGAGGCAGGTGAGAGCGAGGATCGCGGCGACGCCGCCGGCACCGGCAAGGAAATCGAGGCCCGGGGTCCAGCGTTCGTCCCAGGTGGTGAATTCGATTCCGGTGACCGGGTCCGTTTGCTTGACCGGGGTGCGCGAGCGGCTCCAGCCGGGGTGAGCGCCGCGCGCCGCCCAGATTGCGAGGGCCGCGACGGTCACGAGGGTGGCGGCGATGAGCAGAAAGCGGTGGAGGGGGCGGCTGCGGGACATGGCGCGAGACAACGTCGGTGTTCTGGCTGCGGGTCGAGGTCAGGTTTGCGGGCACGGCCCGCGACGAGGATCCCGCGGGAAGGACGGCAGGTCTGGCGAGCTGGTCGTTTCGGCGTGCGTCGGCGCGGAAAAGGGATCAAAGCGTAACCGGGTGCGAGCCGAGTCGCGGGTTTGACCCCGGCTGGTCTTGGGAAGGCAGGCGGCGGCGGTCGTTGTCATGGAGCAGAGGATCGGGAGCAGTCGCTTGTCGGAGGGGACGTTCGACAAGGTCCTCGGGTTTCGTGGTTTGTTCCGTGCGCTCCGGAACGTTGGCTGCGCGCTTTTGCCAACCCGTTGGCGGTGGGGCGGGAATTTTCCCGGATCAGCACCTCGGCGGCCGCGCGCGATGGATTTGCCGCGGCGCGCGTGCAGGCGGCGACCCACCCCGTCTGTCCCTGCCGGCCGTTACGGGTGGTGGCCTCAGGCCCCGGGGGGCGGCAGTTCCATGCGTGATCCATTCTGCGCGGAGGCCGCGAGGGCGTGGGCGAGGTCGACCGCGAGGATGCCGTCCTCGATGCTGGCCCGTGGTCGGGCACCGGAGCGAACGCAGGTGACGAAGTGCTCGAGCGCTGCGGTGTAGCGGGTGAATCCCAGCACCTCCGGTGGGGCGTCGAGCCGGCGGCGGGCGTGGTCGTCGAGTTCGGCCCACTCGAGCGCTTCCCACACGTGACCGCGGCCGATGAGGCTGGCGCGACCGCGGGCGGCGATGAGGTCGAGCCTGGGGTAACGGTCGAAGGCGGGCGCGCCGAGCGCGCCGAGCGTCACGGCGGCGATGCCGCCCGCGGGAAAGCCGAGGACGACGGCGCCCAATTCCGGACCGGGCATGTCGCGCGGATTGGCTGCGGCAGCCTGAACCCAGGCCGGGCGCCCCATGAGGTGGCAGACGACATCGAGGAGGTGACAGGAGTTTTCGTTGAAGACGCCGCCGCCGCCCTGCGGGTCCCACAGCCAGCCGTCGGGGCCGAGATTCCAGTGAAACGCGTATTCGCCGTTGGCCAGCCAGGCCGGCCCGAGCGGGCCATCGAGCAAAGCGCGCAGCCGCTGCACCGGCTCATGAAAACGAAAGCTGAAGCCGACCATCACCCGCTCGGCGATGGGGGCGCACAACGCGGCGAACTCGCGGGCCTGGATCGGATTGCCTGCCCAGGGCTTTTCGACGAACACCGGCAAACCGCGGGCGGCACAGGCCGCAAGCAGGGGGCCGCGGCGCAGGGGCGAAGTGGCGAGAATGACGGCGTCGATGTTGGCCTCGCGAATCATGGCCTCGGCGTCGGGGTGCAGCCGCGCAGCGGGTGGCGCCGCGATCCCGGCGAGGATCTTTTGGTCCGCATGCCGGTCCGCAAGATCCGTCACCGTCACGCCGGGGATGCCGGTGAGGGCGCGCAGCAGCCAACGGCCGAATTTCAGGCCGACGAGGCCGAGGCGCACGGGTTGGGGTTCGTCGGAACCGGGGTTCATGGTTGAAGGGGTTCCGGGACTTTCGGGCCGGCATCGCTCGCGGGGGCGGGGACGAAGCGGATGATGATGCGCTGGGGACCGCGCAGAAGCGGGCCGTCCGCCCCCTGCCCCCGTCCGAAACCGAAGACGAGCATGCCGTCGCTCGATTCCCGCCATTGGCCGCGGGCCTCCGCGCCCATCCACCAGAGGTTGGCGATCTCGGGGCGCTCGGTGACGTGTTCGAGGATGAGTCGCCAGGGCGAATCGTGGTGCCCGAACCAGACGCGACGAAGCGGCTCGCGAAGCTGGTCAGAGATGGACGGGCGCTCCGCGCGGGGGATCGCGTCGACCGTTCCCCAGAGGTGTTTTTCGGGAGCGAAGCGACCGCCCGGGTTGCCCTCGTAGAGGAACCACCAGTCACGATCAGGGTCGGCGCGGATCATGGTAAACTCGAGCCGGTCAGGGTGAAAGGTCCAGGTGAATTCCCAGCGCCCGGAGAGGCTGCGAGTCCGCAGGGTGGCCGGCGCTTCAAAGACGGTTTCGCAAAGGTCGAAGCCGGGATGACCAACGCCACTGTCTTCGCCGCCGTGTACGAGGTTGCCGAGGCCGCGATAGCCGGCCGCCGCCGCGGCCGGAAAGTCGGCGAGCGGTTCGGGTTTGAACCCGATCCAATCGCGGCCCTCGCCGTCGATCAGGCTGGAGAATCCGCCGCCGGCGTCGTCGTAGAGCCAGATGGCGCCCATGGCGTGGATTTCGTGGTGGGGGCGGCCGAGATGAGAAGTGGCTCGGATCGTTGAGTCGGGCATGGTGGTGGCAAGAAGTCCCGGCGCGAGCATGAGGCTGGAGCCGAGAACCAGGCGAGGCAGGTGTGGCATGGCAGGTGGAGGCACGTTATCCGATGACGAGATTCGCGGCGCGGCTCGCCTCCCGCACGATCGTCACCGCATTCCCCGCTTCCTCCGCCCCGGCGCAGTGCTCGATCACCACCCACGTGTCCGCGGGGGCGATCTGTGCGGCGGCGCGCAGGACGCGTTTCCAGTCGGTGCGCCCTGAGCCGATGGGCACCAGTCCGGCATGGAAGTGGAAGCCAGGCTGCAAGGCGACTTCTTTGAGGTGAACCAGTCCGGTGATACCGCCGAGAGCCCGTTCGCACCGCTCGATCATGGAGCCGGGGTCGAGCAGATCGAAAAAGCCGTAGTAGTTGGTGATGTCGAAGGTGATTTTGAGCGCTTCGCAACCGACGCGGCGGCAGAGCTCGGCGGCGCGTTCCGGGGTGGCGATGACGGAACGGATGTGCGGTTCGAGCGAGAGGAAGACGCCGTGCTGGCGCGCGAGTTCGGCCAGAGGGCCGAGAACGGCCGCGGCCTCCTCCAGCGCCGCTTCAGTGAGGTTGTCGGGGTCGTGACCGCCGAAAATGTCGGGATGGCGGCTGCCGGCGCCGAAGGCGATCCAACGACACCCGGCCTCGGCGGAGAGCGGGATGAGGCGCCGGAGGCGTTTGGCTCCCTGCTGGCGTTCTTCCGGGTCTGGGTGGAGCGGGTTGAAGAAGAAGGCGCCCGCCTGACAGGGCTCGAGCCCGAGTTTGCGCAGGGGCCCGAGGGTGGCCGCGACGCCGTCGTCGAGGAGCTGGCCGCCATCGATCGGCACGCCGGCGATGCCGAGGGCCGCGGCGGTGGTGAGGGTGTCTGGACCGGCTTCGAGGGCGAGTTTCACAGCGAAAGTTTCAGCAAACTTCACTCGCCGCGGCCGACAATTCCCCGTGGTTCACAACCGGTTGATGCCGTCCGGCCCCGCGCGTTTGAGCGGGTGAAGTCGATCGCCTCACGGGGTCACGTCGTAGATCTCGATCAGGACTTCGCCTTCGTCGCCGTCGACTCCCTTCGCCGAAGCTGTGTAAACGCCGTCGGGGAGGGTGACGAG
>RFJS01000527.1 GCA_003694825.1 Verrucomicrobiota bacterium
CTGAGGACGCGCTCTCAGTGAAGGGCCGGGGTGCGAAGGCATCCCGGCCTTCGCGTTTTCCCCGAGGCGCACGGTGTGTGATTATGCGGGGCGGGCATCGGAGGGCGTGCCGGGGCGGGGAGCGCGGGGTGTCTCGCAGCGGGCATTCGCGGGGGGCGGCCGGAGGCAGGCGCAGCGGCGCGCGCTTAAATGTTTCAAGGTTGCAGGGGTTGCCGAGCGGTCACGCAACGGGCTCAATGGCTGCGAAATCGATGGTCGGTGATCCTTGTCATGTGGGCAGGGTTGTCGGCCGGAGGTTTCTGGTCCTGCGCCATTCGCATAGAGTTCCATTTCTTTCGGACGGTCCGCAGAATCGGTTCTTCATAATGATATAGGGTTAGTGGTTGGGTAACAACACGCCGGGCGGCCGGGATGCTGCTCACGTGTTATTCAGCCAGCAGTGAATTGGACCGGGGGAATTGGGTGCCCCCGGTCCAACTGTTTTTCGACAACGGCCTGGCCGGGAATGGCGGGCCGAGACTGGTGTGGGCGCGCGGCCGGTACGCGGAGGATGAGCTGAGCGCGGCGCGCCGCCGGCGGCCGGAGTGTCGGGCTGGCTGGATACAGCAAGGGCCGGGTCCGCAAGCGTCGCGAACACCGGCCCTGAAGGCGTGTGGCCGTGCGGGGCGTCGTCAGAGCTTTTCGATATAGAGGTAGTAGGCCGGATAGAAACGGCCCGCGCGGTCGATGAGGCGGGCGTCGACGTCGAATCTGCCCGGCGGCATGTCGGCCTCGAAGACGATCTCTTCTTCGTCGGTGATCGGGGCGCGGAAGGCGTGGGCGCCGATGTAGAGGCGTGCTTCGGCGAAGTCGTCTTTGGTCGCCGCGGGCGCAGTGTCGGCGATCCGGCGCTGCTTCGGCGCGGCCGGGAAGGTGGCGTTGATGGCGAGACCGGACTCGCGGGGGAAGCGCCGGAGGGCGAAACGGTAGCGGCCGCCGGAGACGAAATCGACTTTCCACAGGCCGACGGCCGGTGTCGGCTCGATGATGCCGAACTGATGCCAGGCTCGGCCGATGTCGACGCTGAGCAGGTCATGGGCGGCGAGGCGGGTGGGGTTTTCCCACGGGGTGCCGACCCGGATCCAGGCATGGCGGGTGTCGGCGCCTTCGGCGAGGAGGGAGGCCCACCAGCCTTCGTAGGCGAGGGCGAGGCGCTCGGCGATCTCGGGATGCTGATCGATGACGTTGTGCTGCTGCTTGAGGTCGGTGCGCAGGTCGTAGAGGCGGTTGCCGTTCACGAGGCGCCACTCGCCCTGCATGACGGAGTAGGCCTTGTATTTGGTGAGGTTGAGCACGCGCTGTGTATCGACAGTGATGATGCGGTCGATCCACTCCGGCGTCTCTCCGCGCAGGAGCGGCACGAGGCTGCGGCCGTCGAGCGGCTTGTGGGGCGTGAAGCGCAGGCCGGCGAGTTCGACGAGGGTGGGAAGGACATCGAAGTGGGCGGTGAGCGCGCCGATGTCGCGGCCGCCGCCGATGCCGCCGGCGGGCCACTGGATGTAGAAGGGGACGCGGTGGCCGCCTTCGAGGACGGAGCCCTTGTGGCCGGACATGCCGGCGTCGAAGGCCTTGCTGCCGTAGGCGGTGCCGTTGTCGGTCATGAAGATGAGGATCGTGTTGTCGGCGAGACCGAGTTCGGCGAGGCGGGCGCGGAGGCGGCCGAAGTTGTCGTCGATGTTGGTGATCATGCCGTAGAAACGGCGCAAGGTGTCATTGAGCTCGGGGATGTCGGCGTAGCGGTCGATGTAGTCTTCCGGGCAGTTGAGCGGTCCGTGGGGGGCGTTGGTGGCGATGTAGGTGAAGAAGGGGCGGTCGCGGTTGGCCTCGATGAAGCGCAGGGCTTCGCGGAAGAAGACGTCGGTGCAGTAGCCTTCGAATTTTTCAAGACGGCCGTTGTGGTGGTAGGTGTCGTCGAAGTAGTCGTTGCCCCAGTAGTCGGGGCCCTGGCCGACGCCGCCGGCGGCGTGCCAGACGGCTTCCTGGAAACCGCGGTCTTCCGGACGATAGGGGTAGTTGTCGCCGAGGTGCCACTTGCCGAACATGGCGGTGGCGTAGCCGTTCTGCGCGAGGATTTCGGGGAGGATCCGCTCGTCGTCGAAGAGCAGGGAGCGGCCGGCGATGGTGTGCGGCACGTTGATGCGGTCGGTGTGACGGCCGGAGAGGAGGGCGCCACGGGTGGGGGCGCAGGTGGTGGAGACGTGGAAATTGGTGAAGCGAACCGATTCGCTGTGGAAGCGGTCGAGGTTGGGCGTCTGCACCCACGGGTTGCCCTCGCAGGCGAGGTCGTTTTTGCCCTGGTCGTCGGTGATGACGAGGATGATGTTCGGCGGCCGTTGCGGGGACGGGGCCGCTTCGGTCCGGGCGGCGAACACGCCGGCCAGGGAAGCGGCGGCGACAATGACGGGCAGGAGGAGCCTGTGGAGGAGATGTTTCATGGTGTGTGTCGGTTTTTGCCTGTAAGAGCGCGTCTAAAAAGCCGCGCAACATGTCGCGGTGGCGATTCTGGCCGTTGGGCAAGGCGCACGTGAGGCACCCGGGCCTGTTCGGCGGCTTTTTAGACGCGCTCTAAGGGAGAATGTTGGTCCGTCGGGGAGGGTTGGCGATTTTCGAGAAGCTGACTCTGTTCAGCGCTGGAAGCGAAGGGTGCGGTTGGTGCGGCCCTGGATGACGTTGAGCGTATAGGCGCCGGGCGGGAGGCGCTCGAGGTCCTCCCAGACGTGATCTTCGTCGCCGGTCCGGGCCTCGGCGCGATAGTAGCCGATGAGTGAGGTGCCCTCGTAGAGTTCCATGGTGAAGGGACCGGCGGCGGGCAGCCGCAGGCCGATGCGTTTGCGCACGCCGTGCAGGGGGTAGTCGATGCGGATGTGCGCGGCGTCGTCGCTGTCGCGGGGAAGCTGGCCGTGCCTGTCGAGGATCTGGCGCACGATGGCGCGGTCGTGCTCGGCGTGCCGGGAGAGCGCAGACCAGTCGAGACGGTTGACGCGGGCGAGCATTTGCGGGCGGTAGTTGCGCTCGGAGATGCGGGCGTAGGTGTGCCAGGCGGCGATGGCGTCGTCGATGCGGGCGAGGGCCCGC
>RFJS01000528.1 GCA_003694825.1 Verrucomicrobiota bacterium
CCCACAGCTCGAAGGGGTCGGCCGGCTGGACGTCGTAGTGGCCGTAGATGATGACGTGCGGCCAGGATGGGTCGCCCTCGCGGCGGGCGAGGATCACCGGTTCGCCACCGGTGGAAACGGTTTCCACGGCGAGGCCCATACCGCCGAGCAGGTCGCGCAGGAAGGCGCGCGCGTCCTCCATCCCGCTCGCATAGGCCGGGTCGGTGGAAACGCTCCGGCAGCGGATGAAGGCTTTCAGTTTCTCGATCGGATCATGCATGACGACAGCCTCGCGGTTTCCCGCCGCGGTTCGAAGCTCAAAACACCGGCTGTCGCGTCCCGCCGGATTTCGTCGCGTCCCGGGCTCGCCGCCCGGCCTCAGGCCGGCGGCTCTTCGCCGCGGGCTTTCTCGTAGATCTCGAGCATCCGCGGCATGAGCGCCTCGAGGCGCCGGATGCGGGTGTCATCGGAGGGGTGAGTGGAGAGCCACTCCGGCGGTTTGCCCGACTCTTCCGATACGGCCTTCATGCGCTTCCAGAAGCTCAGGGCCGCGCGCGGATCGTAGCCGGCCCGGGCGGCATAGATCAGGCCGATCTCATCGGCCTCACTTTCGTTGAGCCGGGAGTATGGCAGCATCACGCCGACACTGGCGCCGAGGCCGTAGGCGGCCATGGCCAGACGCCGGGTGGATTCGTCTTCACCACTGAGCGCCGTCCCGAGGGCGAGGCCGCCGAGCGCCGCGAGCATGCTTTGCGAATAGCGCTCGGCCCCGTGGCTGGCAGTGACGTGCGCGATCTCGTGACCGAGGACGATGGCGAGTTCATCGTCGGATTCGACGACGTCGAAGAGTCCCGTGTGCACGCCGACCTTTCCGCCGGGCAGCGCGAAGGCGTTCGGCGTATCATCCTCGAACAAGACGAACTCCCACTCGGCGTCCTCCACGTCGTCGCCAACCGCCTCGGCGATACGCCGTCCGACGCGCTGAATGGCCGCGTTTTTGATCGGGTCGTCGGCGATCTTCTGCTCTTTCTTGATCTGCTCGAAGGCGGTGATGCCCATCTGCAGCTCCTGGTCGGGAGAGAGAAAATTGAGCTGCCGACGCCCGGTCTCGGGCACCGTTTCACACCCGGCGAGGAGAATCGCGGCCACCGCGGCCGCGGCGGTAAAGAGGAGACGCGATGCGGGTTTCATGGCGCGTGACTGGAACGTCACCGTTGCGACCACGCGAGGACCACAACGGTTTCACAAGGATTTGCTCAATGTTTGAAGTGCCGGATGCCGGTGAAGACCATCGCCATGTCGCGCTCGTTGGCGGCGGCGATGACTTCCTCGTCGCGGATGGCGCCGCCGGGCTGGATGGCGGCTGTCGCGCCGGCGTCGGCGGCGGCGAGGAGCCCGTCGGCGAAGGGGAAGAGTGCTTCGGAGACCACGACCGATCCCTTCAGGTCGAGCCCCGCCTCCCGGGCCTTCCACACGGCGATGCGCGAGCTGTCCACACGCGCCATCTGCCCCGCGCCGATGCCGAGCGTGCGCTCACCGCGACAGTAGACGATGGCGTTGGACTTGACGTGCTTGCAGACCTTCCAGCCGAAGAGCATCGAGGCCCACTCCTCGGGCGTCGGCTCGCGTTTCGTGACGACCTTGAAGGCTGCGGGATCGCCGAGAATCGCATCGCGATCCTGCACGAGCACGCCGCCCACGACCGAACGGATTTCGCGCATGGACTCAGCCCCGAGACCCGTCCGGGCCACCATGAGCCGGAGGTTTTTCTTTTTGCGGAAGATCTCGAGCGCTTCATCGGAGAAACGCGGCGCGATGATCACTTCGGTGAAGATGTCCTTAATCTCCAGCGCCAGCGCCTCGTCGAGGGTCTGGTTGACCACGATGATGCCGCCGAAGGGCGCCTGGCGGTCGGTGGCAAAGGCCGCCTCCCAGGCACTCTTCAGATCCTCGGCGCTGGCCACCCCACAGGGGTTGGTGTGTTTGAGGATGGCGACGGTCGGCTTTTCGAATTCGCCGATCAGGTAGGTGGCCGCGGTGATATCGAGGATGTTGTTGTAGCTGAGCGCCTTGCCCTGCAGTTGCTCGAAATGCTCGTGGAAGGTGCCGTAGAGGGCGGCTTTCTGGTGCGGATTCTCCCCGTAGCGGAGCGTCTGGGCGCGGTCGAAGCTGAGCGTGAGCTTCGCCGGGAAGCCGCTGGCAGCGTCGAGGTCTGGCTCGGCGAGGTCGGCCTCGAGATAGCCGGCGATGGCGGCGTCATAGGCCGCGGTGCGCTGAAAGACCTTGAGCGCGAGACGGCGCCGCAGCTCCGCGAGCTTTTTCTCGTCACCGAGCGCCTCGAGGACCGCCCCGTAATCGGCCGGATCGCAAACGACGGTGACGGCGTCATGGTTCTTGGCGGCGCTGCGCAGCATGCTCGGACCACCGATGTCGATGTTCTCGATGGCTTCTTCGCGAGTGGCACCGGGACGTGCCACCGTCTGCTCGAAGGGGTAGAGGTTGACGACGACGAGATCGATCAGCTCGATGCCGTGCTCGCGGGCCTGCGCGAGATGCTCCTCCTTGTCGCGGCGGCAGAGCAGACCGCCATGGACTTTCGGGTGAAGGGTCTTGACCCGCCCTTCCATGATTTCAGGCGAACCGGTGTGTTCGCTGACATCGGTCACGGGAAGCCCCGCCTCGCGGAGCAGCCGGGCCGTCCCTCCGGTGGAGAGGAGCTTGTAGCCGTGTTCGTTGACGAGCGCCGTGGCGAATTCACGGAGCCCGGTCTTGTCGCTGACAGAGAGGAGCGCGAGCTTGCTGTTCACGGCAGATACTTCCCCGCCCTGCGGCGCACTCCGCAAGCCCAAATCCGCTGACGAAGCCCACGCCGCCACTTCCGAAACCGGGCCAGACGCCTTGCGCGGCATCGCCAAATCTTCGCTGCACCGCCCGTCCCGGCGCCCGCTGCGCGCCGTGCTTCACCCACCCCCGCATCGTCCGCCACCCGAAAAACGTTTTGATGCATCGGGCCTTCAGCCCTCGCGGGACACCGCACCCCATACCTGGGGCGTTGCCCC
>RFJS01000529.1 GCA_003694825.1 Verrucomicrobiota bacterium
CTTCCGCCCGGTCTGGGGGCGTTTGTCGCCAATCTCGCCATTGTGCTGGCGGGGAAGATCCCGGTAAATCTGAACTTCACGATCGGGCGAGCCGCGGCGGAGGCCTGTTTGCGGAAGGGCGGATTGCGCAGCGTGGTGAGTGCACCGGCACTGCGGGAGAAGGTGCCGGACTTTCCCTGGCCGGAGGATACGCTCGATGTGGCGGCCGAGATCGTGGCGCTGGGCAGGGCGCGGATCCTGCCATGGCTGCTGGCCGGGCGGTTGCTGCCGGGACAGGTCGTCGCCAATCTGTTGGATCTGCCGCGCGAGGGTGGCGATGACGAGGCGGCGCTGTTGTTTACCAGTGGCAGTTCGGGAGAGCCGAAGGGCGTGGTGCTTTCGCATCGCAATATCCTGAGCAATTGCCGGCAGGTCCGGGAGACCGGGCTCCTGCAACCGGGCCAGACGATGATCGGCTGTCTGCCGGTCTTTCACAGCTTCGGTTTCACGGTGACGCTGTGGTATCCGATCCTGCATCGGATGCGCGTGGCGACTTTTCCCTCGCCGCTGGAGACACGGCGCATCGCCGAGATCATCGCGACCGAGGAGGCCGAGGTGCTCATCGGTGCGCCGACTTTTCTGCGGCCGTTTTTGAAGCGGGCACGCCGCGAACAGTTGCGGAGCCTGACGCTGGTGGTGGCCGGCGCGGAGAAGATGCCGATCGAGCTTTTCGAGGCGTTTCAGGAACAGCTCGGGGTGCCCATCCGCGAGGGGTATGGGCTCACCGAGACAACGCCGGTGCTCGCCGTGAACCGGCCCGATCCGGTGCCGCTGGCGGCGGGCGGGAAAGGGATCGGTTTCCGGCTTGGATCGGTCGGTCTGTTGCTGCCGGGTATCGAGGCGCGGGTGGTGGACCCGCAAAGCGGCGAGACGCTGCCCTGCGGCGCGACCGGGGTGATGGTGGTGCGCGGGCCGAATGTTTTTCGCGGCTATCACGATGACGCGGCGGCGACGGAGGCCGTGCTGCGCGATGGGTGGTTTACCACCGGGGACCTGGCGCGGTTCGACGAGGACGGCTTCCTCTACATCGAGGGGCGCTTGTCGCGGTTTTCAAAGGTCGGCGGCGAGATGGTGCCGCATGTCACGGTCGAGCAGCGGATCATCGAGGTGATGGGCTGGAGGGAATTTGAATCGCAGCCGGTCGTCGTGGTCGGCGTGCCGGATGCCGCGAAAGGCGAGAGCCTCGTGGCCCTGACCACGGAGGCGGTCAGCGCCGATGTATTGCGCGATCGACTGGCGGCTGAAGGGATGCCCAACCTCTGGATACCGAAGCTGGTGATTCAGGTGGATCGTATCCCGACGCTTGGCACGGGGAAACTGGATCTGCAGGGCTGCCGGCGCCTGGCCGAGACGGCCGCCGACACGGGGCGATCCTGACACGGGGGGGCGCTGAGGATAGAGGCGCGGCCGCCGTGATGGACGTTTCTACTCAGCAGGGGCTCCCGTCGAGAGCGTCGCCAATAATCGCCGTCCGCCACACGGACGCCGGGGTTTCTCGAACCGCTCTCAGGGGGTTTCGATTTCGGAGTAGATGGCGCGTCGGGAAGCCTCGATGTCGGCCATGGCTCGGGCCCGGGCCTCGGTGATGGAGTCGGCATACGGGACCGGCCGGGGGGGATGGGGGAGCGGCCGGATGGGACGAACCGGCGGGCAGTAGCCTCCCGCACCGATGATGATGGCGCTGCCGTAGTGATAGCGGCTGCTCGAGCGGCGGTTGAAGTGGCGCAGGGCATTGGCCTGCAGCTCGAGCTGA
Organism: Verrucomicrobiota bacterium; assembly: GCA_003694825.1. Lineage (GTDB taxonomy): Bacteria > Verrucomicrobiota > Verrucomicrobiia > Opitutales > Opitutaceae > J108. The sequence continues at coordinate 1,793 of RFJS01000529.1, forward strand.
CGGGCGCGGGCCTCGGCTTCTTCGACGCGGGTTTCGAGCCGGGCGAGCCGGTCGTCGCTGGCCGCTTCGAGTTCCCGGAGCTGCTTTTCGGTTTCGATGCGTTCGCGGAGGGCCTGGAGTTCGGCGTCGATCGAAACCATCGGGTAACGACTGGCGAAAGAACGCCAGAACTGGAGTTGGGCGTGCGGCGGAAGCCGGAGAAACTCGGGGTCGCTGGCGCGGCTCGCCTTGAGGCGGCGACCCTCTTCTTCGAGACGTGTCAGGCGCTCTCGTCGCTCGGTTTCGGCGCGGGCAAGGCGGGCCGCATGCTCGGCCGGGCTGACGAGATTGATGGCGCTGACACGCCCCTCGCGGAGGCGGATCTCGCCGCGCGGATAGACCAGGACGGTCACGCCTTCGGTGGCGACTTCGCCAGCGGGCTCACCGAGTTCGGCGACGACGGCGGCCCGGTCATCGCCCAGCGAGACGGCCTCGAGGCGAGGCGAGAGGACTCCGGTCAGAACGAGCAGGGGTATCAGAGCGCAGGCGAAAGAGGCGATGGGGCGGGCCATAATAGAAGCAGTCTACGGTCGTTGCGGGAAAACTCAACCGATTCGGGTCGGGAGGTGGCGTCCATTCCAACACGTGTTTGACATGGATGGGCGGGTGTGTTTGGCAGTTTGCCCGTCAACCCAACCCTATCCAATTGACCCATGGCACTGAAAATACGTGAGGCCGCTTCCACTCGATTTGACGTTCTCGCCCTCGGCGAAGTCATGCTCCGCCTTGATCCGGGCGACGGCCGTATCCGCACGGCCCGGTCGTTCAAGGCCTGGGAAGGCGGCGGTGAATACAATGTCGCGCGCGGTCTTCGCAAGTGTTTCGGTCTGCGTGCCGCGGTGTGCACCGCGTTTGTCGACAATCACGTCGGCCACCTCATCGAGGATTTCATCATGCAGGGCGGCGTGTGCACCGATTTCATCAAGTGGCGCGAGGACGACGGCATCGGGCGCACTGTCCGCAACGGACTGAATTTCACTGAGCGCGGGTATGGCATCCGCGGTGCAGTCGGCGTGCCGGATCGCGGCCATACCGCGGCGAGCCAACTCAAGCCGGGCGATTTCGATTGGGATGAAATCTTCGGGCGCCAGGGTGTGCGGTGGTTTCACACCGGTGGCATTTTCGCGGCGCTGTCGGAGTCGACCGCCGAGTTGGTCATCGAAGCGGTGAAGAAGGCCAACGAATACGGCACCATCGTGTCCTACGACCTCAACTACCGCCCGTCGCTCTGGAAGAGCATCGGCGGCCAGGCGAAGGCTCGGGAGGTCAACCGTGAGATCGCGAAATACGTCGATGTGATGATCGGCAACGAGGAGGATTTCACGGCATGTCTGGGGTTTGAGGTCCAGGGGCTCGACGAGAATATCACCAACATCCAGACCGAGGCCTTCAAGGCGATGATCCAGAAGGCGGTCGCCGAGTTCCCGAACTTCAAGGTCGCCGCCACGACACTGCGCCGCGTCATCACCGCCACGGTCAACGACTGGAGCGCGATCTGCTACCACGACGGCCAGTTCTACGAGAGCCGCAAGTATCCGGCCCTCGAGATCTTCGACCGCGTCGGCGGCGGC
>RFJS01000530.1 GCA_003694825.1 Verrucomicrobiota bacterium
CTCGGGCGCAGCCGCGAGGTGAGCCTGCCCAACTACTTCACCCTGGCGGAGATCGTCGACGAGCCCACCGAGCACGACAAGCAGCAGAAAAGGGCGGCCGGCGAGGAGCTGACCGCCGAGTATGTGATCGGGTTCGATGTGCCGGAGCATCTCCGTGGCCGGGAGCTGGAGATCCACCTGCCGGCGGTCTCGGGCGACGATGTCGTCGTCCTCAACGGCGTGGAGATCGGTCGCGGCGAAATGGACCCGGCGCAGCACTGGAACTACGAAGCGGATCCGCTGCGCTGGCCGTATCTGCCGGCACGCTACTACGCGATCCCCGCTGATGTGCTGCGGGATGCCGGAAATGAATTGCGCATCCGCGTGAGCGGCGAACGGCTGGCTGAGCATACCGACAAGCGCTTCGGCCTCACCCGCCCCGTGGCACTGCGGCCGCGCACGCCGGAGGCGGTCCGTCGCCGTGTCGCCGCCTACGACCGGGAGATGGGCTTTTTCCGGCCGGTCACCGAAGGGCCGAAGGCAAACCTGCGGTTGACGGTGGACTCCGCGGAAGAGGCGGGCGGCTACCGCGTCACGGTGGAAAATACCGGGCCGGCGCCGGCTGTGTTCGTCGTGCTCGATCTCGAGGGCGAGGCGGGCGTCCCGTTCCGCTTCGACGAGGGAGCCTTCGCGGGGATCCCTCCCGGCGAGGCCGAGGTGGCGCGGCTCGCCGTCGAAGGCACCCCGCCACCGGAGACCACGGTGGTGGCGCGCCTGCTCAACGGCGAGACGGTCGCTGCGAAGCTGAGCTGAACCGTCCGGGCTTCAGCTCCGGGCGCGGCGGCGCGCGTTTAAAAGGTTCAGGCGCGATCCGGTGGTCGCGGAGACGGATTGGTGGTATGAAGCGACGTTGTGCCACCCCGCTCCAACGTGTTTCCGTTCATGAAAAAATTTGTCCTGTCCGTCCTGGCGGCGGCCGTCTGGCGGCCGTTGCTGCTCCCGATCTTTCTCGCGCTCTGTGTCGCGGGCTCTTTCGCGCAGGCCCGTGCGGCTGTGGAAATCGTTTACGAAGGGCCGGAGGGCGACGACGCCTGGATCCGGCCGCGGCTGGAGGCGGCGTTTGCCGCGTGTGCGGAGGCCGGAGAGCCGTGGCGCGTGCATCTCCGCGTGGATCCGGCGCTCCCGTCCGAGGGATACGCGGTGCGGCGCAATCGTCTCGACGGCGTCATTACGATCCGGGGTGGTGACCGCCGCGGGCTCATCTACGGCGGCCAGGATGTCATCGAGCAGCTCCGGCACGGGCGCACGCCGGCGACGCTGGAGAACCGCTCGGGGCGTCCGGCCGTGCGGTTTCGCGCCCTGAAGTTCAATCTCCCGTGGGATTCCTACCGGCGGGGCGAACCGCTGCAGCAGCACCTCGAGGTCTGCCGCGATCCCGCCTTCTGGGAGCGGCTTCTGGACATGCTCTCGGAGAACCGGTTCAACGCCCTGACCTTGTGGAACCTGCACCCCTTCGACTTCATGGTGCAGGCCGAGGGATTCCCGGAGGCGCATACCTTCAAGGGCGAGGAGATGGAGCGGTGGCGGCGGCTTTTCCGTGCCATTTTCGCGATGGCGAAGGAGCGGGGGATCGAGACCTACATCGTGACCTGGAACATCTTTGTGCCCGAAGGCTTCGCCCGCGCACACGGGGTGGCGGAGGACTATGCCGACCATCATTTCATCGGCAAAGGGGCCGACGCGCCGATCATCAGGGCCTACACCCGGCAGGTCGTGCGCCAGGTGATTGAGGAGTATCCGGACCTGACGGGGATCGGGTTCAGCCTCGGCGAGCGGATGGGCGGCCTCACCGTGGAGGAACGCGAGGCCTGGGTGCTGGATACGTATGTCGCCGCGATCCGCGAGGCCTCGCGTCCGGTAAAGCTCATCCATCGCGCGCCGTTTTCGGCGAACACCGCTTCGGAGGGATCGATGGATCATGCCACGGAGGTGTTCACCCGGCGGGCGATCGAGTCGATCGAGGGCGTGGCGGAGCCGATCTGGGTGGAGGTGAAGTTCAACTGGTCGCACGCGCATTCGACGCCGCGGCTGATCAAGACCCATGGCGGGCCGATCAACGACGTCTACTGGAATCCGCTGCCGAAGAACTACCGGATCGCCTGGATGATGCGCAATGAGGACTTCTTCTGTCTGCGCTGGGGGAACGCCGACTTCATCCGCCAGCACATCGCGCTGAACAACCACGATTATTCCGGCGGTTATTTCGTCGGGTCGGAATGCTATATCGCGGCGCTCGATTATTTCTCGATTCAGGCGCATCCGGAGTGGAACTACGCTTTCGAGCGGCAGTGGCTCTTTTACATGCTCTGGAGGCGGCTGCTCTATGATCCGGGGACGCCGGACGCGGTCTTCGCCCGCGAGTTCGAAGCGCGGTATGGTCCGCGGGCCCGGCCGCTCTACACGGCGTTGAGCCGGGTGAGCACGGTGCCGCTGCGGCTGATCTCGGCTTTCGACGTGAGCTGGGACTACACCATGCACGCCGAGACGTTTTCGGCCTTTACGGGACGGGACAATCCGCACCCCTTCATCACCATCGATGAGCTCATCCGCCAGCCGACGCTCGATCCGGACTTCGTGAGCGTGACCGAGTTCGTCGAGGCGGCATTGACCGGGCGGCGGCTGGCGCGGCACCGCGTCACGCCTTTGCGGCAGGCCGACGAGGTCGAGCGGGCCTGCCGCATGGCGCTTGCCGAGATCGAAGGCATCGATCCTGGGGTATCGGAGGCCCTGAGACAGGAGCTGGCGGATGTCCGGGCCTGGGCGTCGCTGGGGATGTATTACGCCGAGAAGCTGAGGGCGGCGGTGGATCTCGAGCGCTGCCGCCGCACGGGGGATGAGCGGGCGTGGGCGCGCGCGAAGGAGGCGATTGAGCGGGCGATCGGGCATTGGGACGAACTGATCGCCGTCACGGATCCGGTCTATCGTCCGTTTGCCACGATGCTCTACCTCGGCACGGAGACGCCCCGCTTTCACTGGAAGCTGATCCGCGACCAGGTCGTGGGCGATCTGGCGATTGTCGAGGCGGCGCGTCCGAAAGAACGCGCTTCCCAATAGGCGCGGTCCGGGGCTCACCGCCTCGCGCCCGGGGGGAGTGCGGTCAGTCGGCCCGGGCCACGGCGGCGTAGTAGGCGCCGGCGAGGAGCCCCCCGGCGCCGTGAAACTCGGCGGCGAGGGTGGTGAATCCCGCGGGGAGGTCGACCTCGACGACGGCGCATGAGGCGTCGGGATCGACGGGTGTTTCGAACCGCCGGCTGCCGATGGTGACAACGGCGCGCTCGATGGGGAGGGAGCGTCCGCCGGTGTACCAGTCGTGGTAGTCGGGGTCGGTTTCGGCGCGGTTCCAGGCGATGTCGTCGCCCTCGACGCCCGCGCCGAGCGGGCGGTCGACCTCGCGGGGCCAGCGGCGCAGTTCGATGCGGTAGCGGCCGGGGGCGCAGATGTCGATTTCCCAATGGCCGATCATGGGGACGCCGCGGCGGATCTGCCCCTGGTGCCAGGGGACGTCGTCCTGGGCCGGCGGATAGCGCCAGTCCATGCAATGGAGGATCGTTTCGGCCGGAGCGCCGGGCTCGCCGACGGGGAAGGGGATGGGCTCGTCGGCATCGTGGTAGACGAGCTGCCACCAGCTTTCGTATTCACGCCGCAGGCTTTCGACGATGTCGGGGTGGCGGGCGGCGATGTCGTGGCGCTGCATCCGGTCGGTGGTGATGTCGTAGAGTTCGCGGCCCTCGATGAGACGCCAGCGATCGGTCATGACGCAGCTCTTGCGCCACTTGATGGGGGTGGGGACGCGCTGGGATTCGGTGACGATGACGCGGTCGGGCCAGTCGGGCGCGTCGTCGCGCAGGAGGGGGGCGAGGCTGGTGCCGTGGTGCTGCTCGGTATCGGGGATCTGGATGCCACAGAGCTCCGCGAGGGTGGGGAGCAGGTCGATGTTGGCGGTGAGGCGGTCGATGTCGCGCCCGCCGCCGAGCCCGCCTGCGGGCCAGCGCAGGTAGAAGGGGACGCGGTGCCCGCCGTCGTAGGCGCTGCCCTTGCCGCCGCGCAGGCCGGCGTTGTGGCCTTCGCGGGGGAATTCGCCATCGGGGCCGGTGAGGTAGCAGCTCGTGCCGTTGTCGGCCATGAAGATGAGGATGGTGTTTTCCTCGAGGCCGAGATCGGCGAGGTGGCGGCGCAGGGCGGCGAAGTTTTCGTCGATGTTGGTGATCATGCCGTAGAAGCGGGCGGCATGATCCTCGATGCGGCCCCGGTATTTTTCGTAGTAGCGGGCCGGGACGTTGTAGGGGCTGTGCGGGGCGTTGGGCGAGATGTAGCAGAAAAACGGTTCCTCGCGGTGTGTTGCGATGAATTTGCGGGCTTCGGCGAACCAGACGTCGGTGCAATAGCCCTCAAAGCGGGTGGGGGTGCCGTTGACCTCGTAGGTGTCGTCGAAGTAGTCGTTGCCCCAGTGGTCGGGTTGCTGGCCGACGCCGCCGCCGCCGTGCGTGACGACGGTTTCGAAGCCGCGGTCCTGGGGACGGTAGGGGTAGGTGTCGCCAAGGTGCCACTTGCCGAAGAGCCCGGTGCGGTAGCCGGCATCGCGCAGCAGTTGCGGGAGCATGCGCACGCGGCGCCGCACGATGGATCGGCCGCCGATGGTGTGCCAGACGCCGACGCTGCCGGAGTAGAGGCCGCTGAGCAGGCCGGCGCGGGTCGGGGCGCAGGTGGGGCCGACGTGAAAGTTCGTCAGGCGGATCGCTTCGTCGTGGAAGCGGTCGATCGCCGGCGTCTCGACGACGGGGTTGCCCTCGCAGGAGAGGTCGCCGTAGCCCTGGTCGTCGGTGATGACGAGGACGATGTTCGGTCTTTTCATGGGTGGACGGCGCCGGGACGCTGATGGGGAAGCGGCGCGGTGCGCTCGCCACTGTTGCGGATGGCGAGGTAACGGGCGCGCATGGCGCGGACGCGCTCGGCGTGTGCGGGATCGTGGATGAGGTTGCGGGCTTCGTCTTCGGCGGGGTTTTCGTCGAGGTTGAAGAGGGCGATGGGGTCGAAGCGCGTCAGCTTGTGGTCGCTCTGCATGATGAGTTTCCAGGGGCCCTGGCGAAACATCAGTTCGTTGCGGCTGCCGGCCTGGAGAAGGAGTTCCTGGCGCGGTTTGAAATGGTCGTCGCCGCGGAGCAGCGGCAGGAAGCTCCACGAGTCCATGGCCTGCTGAGTGGTGAGGCGGGTGCCGACGAGTTCGGCTATCGTGGCGACGAGATCGGTGCCGTTGACGAGCGCGTCGGATCGCGTGCCAGGCTTGACCACGCCCGGCCAGGTGACGATGAGGGGGACGCGGTGGCCGCCCTCCCAGGGCAGGTTTTTGCTGCCGCGGAATCCGCCGCCGGGATAGTGGCCGACTTTCGCGGCTTCGCCGTCGGTGAGTCCGCCGTTGTCGGAGGTGAAGATGAACAGGGTGTTTCCCCATTCGCCGGTTTCGCGCAGGGCGGCGACGATGCGGCTGACTTCCCAGTCGAGCACGCGGATCATGTCGAGGTGGCGCGAGGGCGTGGTCTCTCGGATGGGTTTTCCGTCCAACGTCCCGGGCGGCATGTGCGGCAGGTGGACGGTGGGCGACCAGTAGACGAGCAGGAACGGGTTTTCACCGGCACTTCGATGGATGAATTCGACGGCCTTGCCGGCGAGCAGGGACGGGATTTTGCGGGTGTCCCAGGCGGAGTCGCCGGTGCCCGGCCCCTTGTCGGAGACCATCTTCGGGTCGGCAGCCGTCTCCGCATTGAAGTGAATGAGTCTGGAGTCGGGGGCCA
>RFJS01000531.1 GCA_003694825.1 Verrucomicrobiota bacterium
CTGCACCCCGGCAGGTTGATCCAGAAATCCACATCGAACATCAGCGGCGCCGGCAGATAGCTCTTGCGCTCCGCCTCGCTGACCACGCGCTCCTCGACATCGTCCACCGTCGTCAGCGCCGCCTCCGCCCGCGAAGGCAGCGGACTGTCGTAATACCACTGCGGATCATAATACCGGCCCGAATCCAGAGCGATCACCGGCACGCCCTCGAACCGATCGCCCCCCTCACTCAGCGGCGGCAAAAACCCACACTCGCGCAACCGCCCCTCCCGCAAATCCACGATCAACAAATCCTTCCGGGCAAAACCGCGCCGCTCCATCGCCTCGATCACCCCGCGCACCAGATCCGGCGGCGTCGCCAGCCCGGGCCCGGATCCTGAATACACCTTCAGCCCCGCCCGCCCCAGCCGCCCGGGAGCCAGCCGTTTCCCCTCGCGCCGCTCGAACGCGCTCACCAGCGCCTCCACCGCCTCCGCGTAACGCTCCCGCGAAAACGCATCGACCCGCGCCTCATAAACCCGATTCGACGGCGGCGGCAGCAACACCGCCTCGCCGGCTCCGCGAACACCCGCCACCGGCACGCTCAGACATGCGCCCGCGACGCCGATCCACCGCCACAACCTGCCCGCTCTCGCCCTCACCTCAGCAAACACCTTCAACCGTCTCCACAAGCCCGCTTGACACACAATTTCCCGGGCGGGAAGTTGAGCCAATGCGGTTTGGAATTCGAAAACTGTCCGTTTGCGGACGGGTATTCATCAGTGTTGTGACGCTTCTGGTTGCAGGCTGTTCCAAGCCCGAGGAGGTAATCAACAGGCGCCTCGCCGATGCCAACCAAAAGATCGAAGAAGGCGCCCCGACCGAAGCCGTCGAAATCCTCGAAAAGCTCAATCGCAAATTCCCCGATCAGGCCCGCGTCCTCGAAGCCCTCGGCTTCGCCTACGCCCAGGTCGACCGCCAGATGGACGCCGCCACCGCCTTCGTCGCCGCCGCGGATGCCGACCCCGAAGCCGCCTACCTGCGCCAGTTCGCCGCCGAAGCCTACCTGCGCCAGGACAAACTCAATGAAGCCGCCGAACAATACCGCCTCTACATCGCCGCCTACCCGGACGACTACCAGGGCTGGAAAAACCTCGGCGAAACCGAAGAGCGCCTCGGCAACATCACCCGTGCCATCGAAACCTACCTCGAATGGTATCGGCTCCGTCCCTCCGGCTTCGCCGCCCTGCGGCTCGGCAAAGCCTTCCGCAAACTCAACAACACCCCGCAGGCCAAATCCTGGTTCGAAACCACCATCAAACACGGCGACGACGCCGTGAAAGAAGCCCTCCTCGGCCTGCTCGAAATCGAAGTCGAAGCAGGCGACATGGCCGCCGCCGAAAAAACCGTCGGCCAGCTCGACCGCAACTTCCCCGGAACCCTCGACGCCAGCGACCTCGCCGGCGTCCGGGAACGCATCGCGGCCTGGCGCAAAGCCCAGGAAGCCCTCGAGCAGGCCCGCGCCGAACAGGAGCGCCTCGCCCGCGAGCTCGAAGAAGCCCGTCGCCGACAGCAGCGCGAAGCCCAGCTCGCCGCCGAGCGCCAGCGCGAAGCCGCCCGTCAACGCGAAGCCGAGGCCGCCGCCGCGGCCGCCGCTGACACCCCGGGCACCGCACCCACCGCTCCGTCAACCGCTCCCGTCCGGACCGAGCCCGACACCCCACTCGCCGCCCTCCAGTCCGCCTCCCGTCCCGCCCCCGCGCAAATCCCGGAAGACCTCGCCGCCGCCATCGCCCGCCGCGAGAGCGGCGACCCCGACGGCGCGGCCGACATGCTCTGGCGCGCCCTCGGCGAAGACGACACCCGCGTGGACCTCTGGGTCGAACTCGCCGACATCTACCGCGAACAAAAACAATACGCCGCCGCCGAAGCCTGTATCCTTGAAGCGCGGCGCCTCGCCCCCGACTCCATCGAAGTCGAAACCGCCTACCTCAACATCGTCCGCGAATCCCAACCGCGCGACGTCTACCTCGCCCGCGTCCAGAGCGCCCGCGAAAAATTCCCGGCCAACGCCAACCTCGCCTGGGTCTACGCCCGCGAACTCGCCGAACTCGAGGGCGACGCCGCCCGCACCATCGCCGCTTTCGAGGACTTCCTCCTGCTCGCGGATCCCGCCGACCCGCGCCGCGCCGAAGCCGCCGCCTACCTCGCGCGCAACCGCCGCTGACCCCGGCGCCGTCTCCCCGCCCCTCCCCGGCCATGCCCATCATCTCCCGGGCCACCATCCAGAACATCAAACAGCGCGTCGACATCCTCGATGTCGTCTCCAACGTCGTCGCCCTCAAGCGCGCCGGCTCCAAATACAAGGGCCTCTCCCCCTTCAACCAGGAAAAAACCCCCTCCTTCTTCGTCTCGCCGGACAAGGGACTCTACAAGTGTTTCAGCAGCGGCAAGGCCGGCGACGTCATCTCCTTCGTCATGGAGACCGAGGGACTCACCTTCACCGAAGCCGTCGAAACCCTCGGCCGACGCTACGGCATTCCCATCGAATACGAAAAGGGCGGCATCTCCAACCAGGAGCGCTCCCTGCGCCGCGAACTCTTCGACATCCACGAACACGCCGCCGAACTCTATCGCCAGGCCTTCCTCGCCGACGACGAAGCCGGACGCTTCATCCGCCGTTACTGGCAGGAAACCCGCCAATTCTCCCTGGACATCGCCGAAGACTTCAAAATCGGCCTCGCCCCGCCGGATGGCGGCGCGCTCCTCTCCCATCTGCGCAAGCGCGGCTTCAGCGACCAGGCCCTCCGCCAGTGCGGCCTGTTCTTTCTCAGTGGAGACACCCCGCGCTACGAACGCTTCCGCGGCCGCCTCATGATCCCCATCCGCGACAGCCAGGGGCGCATCGTCGCCTTCACCGGACGGCAGCTCGACATCACCCCCGCCGACGACCCGGCCCGCGAAGCCAAATACGTCAACTCCCCTGAAACCCCCATCTTCACCAAGGGCAAAATCCTCTTCAACTTCGACCGCTCCCGCAAACACGCCCGCGACGGCGCCCCCTTCCTCATGGTCGAGGGCCAGCTCGACGCCATCCGCTGCTGGTCCGTCGGTCTGCACACCGTCATCGCGCCCCAGGGCACCGGCGTCACCGAAGACCAGTGCCGCCTCCTGCAACGCTTTCACACCGGCCTCGAAGTCGTCCTCGATGGCGACCGCGCCGGACAGGCCGCCGCCCTGCGCCTCCTCCCGCTCGCACTCGCCCAGGGGCTCGAAGTCACCTTTCTCCCCCTGCCCGAGGGCGCCGACCCCGACGACTACATCCGCGAAAACGGCGAACACGCCGTCGAAACCCTCCGCAACCGCCACCTCCCGGCCATCCAGTTCGCCATCAGAGCCCTCGCGCCGGACGTCGCCACCATGTCCGCCCAGCAGATTTCCGACGCCTGTCGCCAGCTCTTCGAGATCATCCACCGCGCGCCCTCCGAAGTCGCCCGGGCCGAATACCTCGCGGAAATCGCAGCCGGCCTCCGCCTCAGCCGCACCGCCGTCGACGCCGACTACCGCGCCTTCCGGGAAAGCGCCCAGCGCCGCGAAACCGTCTCCGCCGCCCTCTCCTCCCGACCGGCGGCCGATTCCGCTCCGGCCGCCGAGCCGGTCGCCGCACCGGTGGATGAGGGCCGCAACTCAGCCGAGCACGACCTGCTCCTGCTCGCCCTTCAATACGAAGACCTCGGCCGCCCCCTGGCCGAAACCATCGCACCGGAATGGATCAACACCAGCACCCGCGCCGGTCGCCTCCTCGACCTCGTCCTCAACGAATTCCTCCACGACACCTGGGCCGGCACGCAGTGGCTCCAGGAACATCTCGACGATCCGGCGGACAAAGCCTTTATCGCCTCTCTTCTCTTCGACGCGCCGGAAATCGATCAACCCGAGCGCGTCGCGAACGATGGTATCCGGCAGATGATCAATAACTTTTGCGCACCAAAAATGCGCGAGATCGAACTTGAAATTGCCGCGAAACAAGGGAAGTTCGATGCTGACCTGATCTCTCTGCTCAAAACCAACGAAGAACTGAGAAAACTACGACTCAATCCGCCGACACTTCGACTACCGGTCTGAAAACCGCACCATGCCGCGCAAAGCCAAATCCGAAAAACCTTCCGACAAAGCCAAGGCCAAGACGCCTCGCAAGACGTCCCGCCGCAAGAAAGCGGCCGCCGAAGAGACCAAACCCGCGACGTCACAGGATACGGTGGAGAACTCCAGCAACGCCTCCTCCATCAACGACAAGATCCGCGATCTCATCCGCCTCTCCAAAGAGCAGGGGTATCTGACCTTCCAGGACATCAACGAGGCCCTGCCGGAGTCCGTCGACAATCCGGAGGACATCGAAAACGTCATCTCCATCCTTCAGAACCTCGACATCGACATCCTCGACCCCGAGGACGTCGAGGAATTCAAGGCCCGGCAGGAAGAGGCTGAGGAAGAGGAGTCCCGCGCCTCGCAGCAGGACATCCTCGACGACCCCGTCCGCATGTATCTCAAGCAGATGGGGCAGGTGCCGCTCCTTACCCGCGAACAGGAAGTCGAAATCTCCAAGCGGATCGAAAAGGCGGAACAGGACGCCGCCAAAGTGCTCTTCTCCATCGGCCTTACCGGTCGCTTCCACGCCGAGCTCGGCCGCAAGCTGCTCAACCGCGAAGAGCGCTTCGACCGCATCGTCGTCGACAAACGCGTCGAAAACCGGGAGACCTACTTCAAGGCCCTTCCCGACCTCGTCGAAGCCACCGAACGCGCCGAGGCCAATGTCCAGAAAGCGTGGGACGACTACCACGCCGCCGAAGATGACGCCGCCCGCAAACGCGCCATGGCCCGCTTCCGCCGGCACGAAAAGGCCCTCTGCGCGACGTTCCCGAAATACTATTTCAAGCTCAAGGTATTCGAGGAATACCTCGAAAACCTCAACCCCGTCTTCACCGAGATGGGGCAGACCCTGCAGAAACTCGAGCAGGCGAAAAACCCGAAGACCAAGCGCGACACGCAGATCGACCGCAAAGCTCTCGAAGAGAAGATCCGGGCATGGGAAATCGAATACCGGATCCACCCCGAAAAGCTCCTCGAGATCATTCGCGAAGTGCGCAAGTTCATGCGCGCCGCGCACCGGGCGAAGACCGAGATGGTCGAGGCCAACCTTCGCCTCGTCATCTCCATCGCAAAAAAATACACCAACCGCGGCCTCTCCTTCCTCGACCTCATCCAGGAGGGCAACATGGGCCTGATGAAGGCCGTCGAGAAATTTGAATACCGCCGCGGCTACAAATTCTCCACCTACGCCACCTGGTGGATCCGCCAGGCCATCACCCGCTCCATCGCCGACCAGGCACGCACCATCCGCATCCCGGTCCACATGATCGAGACCCTCAACAAGGTGATGCAGGTGCAGAAGCAGCTCCTCCAGGAATACGGGCACGAGCCCACCCCCGAAGAGGTTGCCGAGGAGATGCAAATGCCCGTCGAGCGCGTCCAGCAGATCATGAAGATGGCCCAGCAGCCCATCTCCCTGCAGTCGCCCGTCGGCGACGGCGACGACACCAGCTTCGGCGACTTCATCGAAGACAAGAGCGCGGAAAACCCCTACGACATGACCGCGTTCTCGCTGCTGCGCGAGAAGATCATCGATGTGCTCGACTCCCTCACCGAACGCGAGCGCCGGGTCCTCTCACTGCGCTTCGGGCTGATCGACGGCTACAGCCGCACGCTCGAAGAGGTCGGCAAGCAGTTCAAGGTCACCCGCGAACGCATCCGGCAGATCGAGGCCAAGGCCCTGCACAAGATGCGCCATCCCACGCGGATCCGCCAGCTCTACGGCTTCTTCGAGTCCGAGCCGCTCGACAACCCCCAGCAGATCATCAAAAAGGTCGTCGAGGGCAACAAGCGCTGATCGGCCTTTACAGCCGACAGGCGGCGCGTAGCTTTCACAGTCATGCCAATCGATTCCGCAGGCATTCTCGCGGTCCTCGGCCCCCTGGGATGGCCGGAGCTGCTCGTCATCCTCTTTGTCGTCACACTGCTCTTCGGTGCGAAACGCCTTCCCGAACTGGCCCGCGGCTTCGGCAAGTCCATCCGCGAGTTCAAAAAGGCGACCAGCGAAATCGAAGAGGACATCAAAGAAGCCGTCGAAGACGAGCCCGCCCCGGCCCCGAAAAAGGACCCGAAAAACGAGGCAGCGCCCCCCGCCGCATCCCGCACCGCCAGAAGCGAATGATTCAGTCGTGTCGTCTTGCTGTCACAACCGGCGAAATTGCCTTTGACAGCAACTGATGCGGCTCGTTGATTCCGGAGGAACCGGCACTCGCGTCTTCTCCGAAACTTATGTTGCGCAACCTTTTCGGCGTATTCTCCAACGATATTGGCATCGACCTCGGAACCGCCAACACGCTCGTCTACGCCAAAGACAAGGGCATCGTCCTGCGTGAACCGTCCGTCGTCGCCATCCACGCATCCACCCGCAAAGTCCTCGCCGTCGGCGATGAAGCCAAGCGCATGCTGGGCCGCACTCCGGGCAACATCACCGCCATTCGGCCGATGAAGGACGGCGTCATCGCCGACTTCGACATCACGGAGGAGATGCTGCGGTATTTCATCCGCAAGGTGCAGAACTCCGGCAAGGTCATCCCCCCGCGCGTCGTCGTCGCCATTCCCTCCGGCATCACCGAAGTGGAGAAGCGCGCGGTAAAGGAATCCGCCATGCATGCCGGTGCCCGGGAGGTCATGCTGCTCGAAGAGCCCATGGCCGCCGCCATCGGGGTCGGGCTTCCTGTCGAGGAGCCCGCCGCCAACATGATCGTCGACATCGGCGGCGGCACGACCGAAGTCGCCATCATCTCCCTCGCCGGCGTGGTCTTCTCCAAGAGCATCCGCGTCGGGGGCGACGAACTCGATGCCGCCATCATCAACTACATGAAGCGCGCCTACAACCTGCTCATCGGCGAACGCACCGCCGAAGAGATCAAGCTGCGCATCGGTTCGGCCTTCCAGCTCGACGAGGAGATGACCATGGAGGTGAAGGGTCGCGACTCCGTGGCGGGTCTGCCGAAGACCATCCACGTCACCTCCCAGGAGATCCGCGAAGCGCTCAGCGACACGGTCAACGCCATCGTCGAAGCCGTCCGCAACGCCCTCGAGCGGTGTCCACCGGAACTCTCCGCCGACCTCGTCGATCGCGGCTTTGTTCTCGCCGGCGGCGGCGCCCTGCTGCGCGGTCTCGACCGGCTGCTCTGCGAAAAGACCGGCCTGCCGGTGGTCCGGGCCGATGATCCGCTCAGCGCTGTCGCCAATGGAACCGGCGCCGTTCTGGCCGATCTCAACTTCCTGCTCAATTACGTCACGACCGACGCCAAGAGCTGACCGGTTCCCGGCCCGCGAACGGGCCGCCCTCGTTTGCCCGGCGTCCCATGGTGCCACCGTTCTCCTACTGATCCGCCCTCTTGCCGAAAAAGCGATTTCTCCAGACCCGTCCCTTCCTCGCGCTCGGCATCGTCGCTCTCGTCTGGGCCATCCTGCCGATCGTCGTCAAATCGCTTTCCCGGATCAGCTTCTACGAATTTCAGGCCCCGGCCAACCTCGCCGCTTCCTACGCACGCGACCTCCAGACCTTCTGGGCCGCTCGCCTGCACTCGAAAAACGAGCTGATCGCCGCTGGCCGCGATCTGGCCCGGCTCAACGCCGCCTACGAACTGACAATCCGCGGCAACGAATCGCTGCGTGCCGAAATCGCCCGGCTCGAACGGCTCCTCAACCTGCCCGCCCGGGCCGGCTACCGCTATGAAGTCGCCCGCGTGGTCCGGCGCGACTTCTCCGCGTGGTGGCAGCAGATCGTCATCCGCAAGGGCAAAAACTACGGCATCCCGGTCGGCGCGCCCGTCGTTTTCACCGGCGGCGTTGTCGGCCGTGTTCGCGAGGTCTATGCCTACACCGCTGTCGTCGATCTCATCAGCAGTCCGAACATTCGCCTCGCCGCCAACTTCGACGGCGACAACCGTCCGGTAAGCTTCCAGGGCGGGCCCAGCCCCTCCTTCGCCGCCCCCCGCGGGCGCGTCCACTACGTGCCGCTGGATATCCAGGCTTCCGAAGCCGCGCCCAAGCGTCTCGTCACCTCCGGGCTCGGCGGCGTGTTTCCGCCCGGCCTGCCCATCGGCCGCGTCATCCGCCTCTCTCCCGGCCCGGATGGCCTGTTCAACATCGGTGAAGTCGAGCTCGACGAGCGCCTCGGTGCCCTTACCGAAGTCGCCGTCATCATTCCGACCTCCGAAGAATAACATGCGCGGGGATCATCGCTGGCTCATCGTGTTGCTGGGCAACGTCGTCTTTCTGTGGGTGATGGGGCAGGTCAATCATCACCTCACCGCCTTGCCCCTGGGCGACAGCCGCGGCCCGCTCTATCTCTTTGTCGGAGGGCTGCCGATCGCCTTCGCCGCCCTGCGCCTCTCCCTCGGCCAGGCCCTCGCCGTGTCCATCCCCACCGCCCTGGCCATGGAGGCCGGCACACCGATCCCCTTCGGCACGCTCATGCTGCCCGCCGCGGCATGCGTGTGTCTTGCCATCGGCTTTCGCGGCGCGTTCAACCGCTTCGACCGCATGACGGTGGTGCTGGCCGTGCTCCTCATCTATCTCGTGCTGATCTCGGCCTTGACCCTCGTCACCGGAGCCTTCCGGCTGCAGGGCCCCCGGCTCGCGCTTGATCTGCTCGCCTCCCAGCTCGTCGCCGTGCTGCTTTCCGGATGGTATTTTGCCGCGGAACTCGCGCTGCTGCGCCTTTTCGGAATAGATCTCGACACCGAATTGAGAGACGCGCCGTGAGCATCATCGAGACACATTCCGCCCGCAAACCGCGCATCGCCTTCTTCTACTGGGTCGTCGCCGGCATCATGCTCGTGCTCACCGCCGGCCTCTTTTATCGCCAGCTGCTCAGCCAGGAGGCCTTTACCGAACGCGAGAGACTCCAAAACCAGAGGCGCATCCTCATTCCCGGTCCGCGCGGCGAGATCTTCGACCGGGAGGGCCGTGTGCTCGTGGCCAACCGTCCCCGCTTCTCCGCCGTTCTCTACTTCTCCGACCCCGGGCTGCGGCGCGAAATTCGCGAGACCGCCCTCAAGCTCTACCGCGACGTGCGCGACGGGAAAGCGCAGCGTCCAGAAAAAGGGTACACCAACGAAGCCCGCTTCCGCGTCGTCAAGAAATACACCGACCTGGTCGGCCGCATCCTCGGGCGTCCCGTCGAGGTCGACCGGCGCCGGGTCGAGCGTCACTTCGCCCGGCGGCCGATCCTCCCCTACCACATCATCGAGGAACTCTCGCCAACCGATTTCGCGCTTCTCACCGAGCAGCTCCCCGTCACCTCCCCGGTCCAGATCTACGCTTCCACCGCCCGTTTCTATCCCTACGGCAACGCCGCGGCGCATGCCCTCGGCTACGTCTCCTCCACCCTCGACTTCCCCCGCGAGAGCATGCCGGGCGATGACCTGATGACCTTCCTCAACAAAGGGAGCGTCGGGCGCAACGGACTCGAGCTGCAGTTCGACGAGTTGTTGCAGGGCAAAACCGGATCCGAGATCTGGATCGTCGATCCATCCGGCTTCCAGGTCGAACTGGTCAAGAACGACCCGCCCGTCCAGGGGCACCCGCTTTACACCAGCCTCGACATCGATCTGCAGATGATCGGCGAGCAGGCTTTCGGCGACCGTGAAGGCGCGCTGGTGTTGCTCGATGCCAGGACCGGCGAGGTGCTCGCCATCGTCAGCCGCCCCGACTACGACCTGAACGACCTCACACCGATCATCACCCGCGACACGTTTGCCGACATCGAGGACCGGGGCGCCTGGGAAAACCGGGCCACCCGCGGCCTCTACCCTCCGGGCTCTCCCTTCAAGCTCATCACCGCCATGGCCGCCCTGCGTGCCGGCGCCATCACCCCCGAGACGGAAATCGAATGCCGGGGCGCGATCTACGTGGGCCGCAAGCGCTTCGTCTGCCACCGTCGCAGCGGACACGGCAAGATGCGGCTCGCCGATGCGATTCGCGTCAGCTGCAACGTCTACTTCTACGAGGCCGCCCTGGCCACTGGCGTCGAGCGCATCGCCGAAGAAGCCCGGCGGTTCGGGCTGAACGAACCGACCGGCATCGAACTGCCGCACGAAATCACGAAAATGATCGTGCCGGATCCACAATGGAAGCGCGCGACCGAGGGCTACGGCTGGGTGAAGGGCGACACCGCCAATATGGCCATCGGACAGGGCTACCTTGTCGTCACCCCGCTGCAGATGGCCGCCTTCACCGCCTCCCTCGCGCGCAACGAGACACGCACCCGACCCACGATCCTGCGCCGCGACAACGGCATGCCGGTGGCCGTGGCGAACAACCGCAGCATCGGCCTCCCGCCCCGCGACCGCCAGGCGATCATCGACGGCATGGAGCAAGCCGTGCAGTATGGGACGGCCAAATACGCGGCGATTCCGGGCATCCGCCTCGCCGGCAAGACCGGCACGGCCCAGAAGCGCACGCCGCTGGGCACGCTCGAGCTGGCGTGGTTCGTCGGTTTCGGGCCGATCGAGGATCCCCAGGTCGCCATCGCGGTCGTCGTCGTCGGCGAGCAGCCCGACGAAGCCAATGCCGGCGGCGCCGTCGCGGCACCGATCGCCCGCAAGGTGCTCGATGTCTACTTTCAGAAACATCCGCCGCACTCGGCGCATAAACCGAAAGTCGCCGGCTTCTGACCCCGGCGCCGTCCGCCGTCCAGCCGGGTCAAAGCAGGCGGCGCGCGGCGCGGAACACCCGCCACGGATCCGGCCATGACTCCGGCCGTCCGTAGCGGATGACGATCAACTCGCGCAAGATACGTTCCGCCGTCGCCTCATCCCAACGACGCGGCTTGCGCCGCCGCAGCATCCGCGCCTCGAGCGCGAGGATCAGCTCGCCGGCCCGCTCGCGCACCGGCCGCTCGCCGTGCCGGAACCAGCGCAGCACATCACTGGTGCCGATGCCGAGGCGGCGCATGAGGATGGCCACGACCAGTGTGACGATCGCGATATAGAGCAGATCCCCCTTGCTCTCCAGCGTCCACGGGCTGTTCACCCACGCGACCACGCCATCCCGCACGGTTGCGCCCGCTGCGCTGATCCAGATCCAGACCGCCTTGCCAAAGTTTCGGAACGACTCCGCGATGAGGTTTTGCGATCGCTCGTCGAAGCTGACGATGCGCCGATACCAGAGCATTCGCAGGCTGTCCAGGTAGGCGGAGAAACTGTCATCCGCCGTGAAGGCGGCCACCGGGACCGGAACCGGCTCTCCCGGCACGCCTTCCGCTCCGGGAGTCGGATCGACACGCAGCCACGCCCCCTTCCCATCGAAAATCTCGCACCAGGCATGGGCGTCGGATTGCCGCACCATGAAATACCCTTCGTAGGGATTCCAGGTTCCTCCTTTGAACCCGGTGACCGCCCGGGTCGGAAACCCCGCCGTGCGCGCGAGCAGCGTGAACGCCGCCGCAAAAAACTCGCAATGCCCGGGGCTGTCGCTGCGCAACCAACGCACGACCGGATCGGCGCCGGGATCGCCCTCGGGCAGGCTGACCTGCCGGGAATAGCGGTGGTGCGACTCGAGGTAGCGGCACGCGAGCACGGCGAACTCCCGTGCGTCCGTCACCTTCCGATCACCGACGATCTCGCGCACGACTTCCGCCAGCCAGGCACGCTCCTCCCGCGACACGGGCACGGCCCGCGTGGTCGCCGGGTAGCTGAGAAAGCGGTACGGAAACCGGTTTTCCACCTCCGGATCTCCCGCCGTCACCAGCGTCTGGGGTGCCGGAAGGTCCAAAGCCGGAAATCCCGGATCCGGGATGACGCCGCTGAAATCGACGCCTTCGATCTTCAGGCTCAACAGCGTCGCGCTCGGCTTCTCCAGCGAATAGATCCGGAAGATCGAGTTCGGCACCAGATCATAAAACTCCTTGAGCTTCACCGAAGTGAATCCGCTGGGCAGCGGCAGGTATCGGCTGATGCCGCCCTCCATGTAGACGATCCAGGGCTCCGGATGCGCCGCTTCCCGTGGCCTCGCCGCCTCCGCCTTGTCCGGCAGGATCTCGACATACGGATAACTGCGCGCGCCCACGTGTGCCGTCACGGCCTTCGACACGCGAAACATGCCACTGCCGTATTCATCGAGCACGACCATCCGCCAGTAGGGCACACCGTCGATGGCGTCGACCTCGCCGACATCCACGCGCATGGCCACGCTGTTGTCCTGCTGGATGTCGGTCACCTCGCCAAGGGCGATGTTTTCGGAGAAGCCGGTGACACTGCGCTCGGTGCTGAACTTGAACATGCCGAGCCCCGCCTCGGTGTCATAGCGCGGGATGGCCAGAAAGATGACCACGGAGATACCGATGACCGCGACGAAGAGCGCCACCGTCAATCCGATCACCCGAAGATCGAAGACCTGCCAAAGTCGCCGCGCGAACCGGCGCCGCGACAGCAGCGTCCATTGTGCCGGCGCCGGCAGGGCGCCATCGCCGGCATCGTGGATGATATTGACCAGAAACAGAAAGATCATCCCCACCCCCGTGAAGAGCAGTATCTGCACGGCAAAGGCCAGAGACACGGTGAGCACCCCGGTGATGACGATGAGAAACAGGCACAGCATCGCCAGCTGCAGATCCTCACGGCGCGACCGGTAGGAGACCGCCCGCCAGGTCACGAGCATGGTATTGAGCCGGATGAACGCCGGGATCAGGTCGTTGACCATCAGATCGACGGCAAAGACCACGGCGATCAACGGCACGCCGGCCCGCCAGACCCAGCGCGGCACCCGGCCGGGGATGCGGGGATTGATGATCGCCGTGGCAATCGACACGCTCGAAAGAATCGCCAACGGCCAGTGCGCCGGATCGACGTAAAACACGGTCCAGACCGAGAGCAGCGCGAGGATCCCGCCGAGGATCCAGCGCACATAGAGCAGCTCCTCGAGGTTAAGCTGTGGCCGCCTTTTGACCGCGCACATACGCACTCACTCCCTCATTTTCGTCCGGGGCAAAGACGATCACATTGCGGAAGGCAACCACGCGCCCCGGGATCGCCGCGTCGACGGGCTCGATGACCGCGAGCTGGTCGAGCAACAACTCCAGGTCGGCCACACGCCGCACGAAAAACGGCGCGCAATCATTGACGATGGCGCCGATGAGCTGACCCTGGCGAAAGAGATCCTCCGCCAGCGTCGCCGCCAGCGAGCACATCTTCTCAAACTGCTCCGGGTCCGACCACACCGAAGCCGAGGTGTCGACCTGCAGGAAGAAACCGCTGTGGTTTTCCGCGAGGAGCTGGCGCACCATGAGCCGCCGCTGTCGTGCGCTGGCCTTCCAGTGCACCTGCCGGTAGCTGTCGCCGATGCGGTATTCGCGCAGGTTGATGAAGTCGTTGCCCGAGCCCGCCCGGTTGAGCACATCGCCCATCGAATTGGGCACGGCCTGTGCGACGAGACTCGACGCATACGCGATCCGGGCCGGCCAGACATGGACCTCGCGCGCGATCCGCCCACCGAACTGCTTGTAGAGAAAGCCGAAGGGAAACTGCGAACTGACCCCCGTCATCTCGATCAATTCCCGTCCGCGGTGGCGGGGCGTGAAGCTCCACTGCAGCCGCCGCGTCTCTCCCGGATCGAGACGGCGCCCCAGGGAGAGCCGGCCCGTGTCGCCACTGGAGACGCGGAAACCGAATCCCAGGCTGTAGGTCGGCAGAAAGCGCTTGCCGCTGAATACTTCCAGGTCGACGACCGCCCGCTCGCCCGCTCGAAACGGCGGCTGCAAAATCATCCGCCAGGCCGTGCTGCGAAAGTTCAGCCACGAAAGAAGCCCGCTCACCACGATGGCCGAGAGCAACAGCGAGAGCGTAATGAAGAGAATGTTGCTCGAGGAATTGTAGCCGGCGATGCCGATAAACATCGAGATCGCCGAGAGCATGAGGCCCGCCTTCGTCGGCACGACCTTCTGCCCTTTGGGCGGGATGAAAAGCGAGAGCAGGAAACGGCCGATCCGCACATCGCGCCACCGGCGCCGGTGCGCGCCCGGGCCAAACCATTCAATGCTTTCGCTGGAGGGAGCCAATGCCATGGGCAGCCCGCGCAACCACGGCCTCAGACCGGCTCGGGGATGGAGTTGATGATGCGCCGCAGGACGGTCGTGACCATCCTGCGTTCCTCCAGCGTGTCGGTGAACGCGCGCCGCAGGCTCAGCCGGTGCACCAGCACGTCCATGGCGACCCGCGCAAC
>RFJS01000532.1 GCA_003694825.1 Verrucomicrobiota bacterium
GTGTGCGACCCCGCCTGCGGCACCGGCGGCATGCTTTCGGAGACGCAGAATTGGATCCGCGCGCACAATGCCTCCGCGCAGGTCATCGCCCATGGCCAGGACTACAACCCGCGTTCCTACGCCGTCGCCGCCTCCGATCTGCTCATCAAGGGCCATCGCGACAGCCGGATCGAGTTCGGCAACACGCTCATCGACGACAAGTTCGCGGGCGAACGTTTCGACTACCTGCTGGCCAATCCGCCCTTCGGCGTGGACTGGAAGGAGGAGCAGAAAATCCTCTCCAAACGCACCAGCTTTCACGGCTACAGTGGCAAGCTCCCGCGCGTGAACGATGGCGCGCTGCTCTTCCTCCTCTACATGATTGGCCACTTCGAGGAAGTCAGGCCGGCCGAGAAAAAGCATGGCTCCCGCTGCGCGATCGTCTTCAACGGCTCGCCGCTCTTCACCGGCGGCGCCGGCTCCGGCGAGAGCGAAATCCGCCGTTGGATCATCGAACAAGACATGCTCGAGGCGATCGTCGCCCTGCCCGAGCAGATGTTCTACAACACCGGCATCGGCACCTTCATCTGGGTGGTCACCAATCGCAAAGACAAGAAACGCCGCGGGAAAATCCAGCTCATCGACGCCCGGGAACGCTGGGCCCCCATGCGCCGCAGCCTGGGCGACAAACGGCGCTACCTCACCGACGACACCATCGCCGAACTCACCCGGGAGCACGGGCGCTTCGCTGAAACCGCCACCTCGAAGGTTTTCGACAACGCCGATTTCGGCTACCGTCGCGTCACCATCGAGCGCCCGCTGCGCCTGCGCTTTCAGATCACGCCCGAGGCAAAGGAACTATTCCTCGACGCCTGCCCGGACCGGCTCGAAGCGGTCGAAGCGATCGAAAAGGAGCTGGGCCACGAGGCTTACGACGACTGGAACGGCGTCTGGCACGACATCCAGCGCCTGCTTAAACAGCGCGGCGAAAAGTGGAGTGCGAAAGAAAAAAAGCTCTTCCGCGATGCCTTCACCACGACCGATCCGGAGGCGAAACCCGTCGTTGCCAAAACCCGCAAGGCCACCGGCGAAAAAGACGCTGACCTCTACGGCTGGTTCCCCGCGGCCTCCGGCAATCCGAAATCGGCGACCGAAGCATCCTACGAGCCCGACCCTAAACTCCGCGACTTCGAGAATGTGCCGCTCAAGGAGGACGTCGTCGCCTATTTCCTCCGCGAGGTGCGGCCATTCGTCGCCGACGCGTGGATCAACGCCGACATCCGCGATGAACAGGACGGCGGCATTGGCAAGGTCGGCTACGAGATCAACTTCAACCGTGTCTTCTTCCAATACCAGCCGCCCCGGCCTCTCGAAGAGATCGACGCGGAACTGGCGGCGGTCGAGAAGCGCATCCTCGAACTGCTGAAGGAGGTGACGGAGTGAGCCCCCGCGAACTGCTCGAGCAACTCAACCTGCTCGACGAGCATACGCGTATCGAAGCGAAAACCGCGAGCGAACTGGGCCGCTCCGTCCTGGAAACGGTCTGCGCCTTCGCCAACGAGCCGGGGCTCGGTGGCGGTTGGATCCTGCTCGGCGCGAAACTCGATGAGGGCGCGCTATTTCGGCAATACCTGGCCGTCGGTGTGCCGGATCCGGACAAGACCTCGCGCGACCTCACCAGCCAATGCGCCACCGCCTTCAATCGCCCCGTTCGCGTGCAGATCGAATCCGGGCAGGTCAACGGCAAGACCCTGCTCGCCGTGTTCGTGCCCGAAGCCGAGCCAGCGGAAAAACCGATTTACTTTGCCAACCGGCCGCTGCCCGCCGGCGCGTTCCGCCGGATCGGCTCCGCCGATGTTCGCTGCACGGATGACGACCTCGCCGTCTTTTATCAGGACCGCCGGGGCGA
>RFJS01000533.1 GCA_003694825.1 Verrucomicrobiota bacterium
CAGTCGCCCCTGCGCGCACCGACTGTATTCAACTTCTTCGAACCCGGCTACGCCCAGCCCGGCATCCTCGCCGCCGCCGGGCTCGTCGCGCCGGAATTCCAGATCACCAACGAGCAGAGCCTCGTCGCCACCACCAACATCCTCCGCCGCGCCGCCTTCCGCGGCGTCGGCTCCTGGGAATACCCCATCGTGCTCGATCTCTCCGAGGTCCTCCCGCTCGCGGCCGACGACGACCAGCTCCTCGACTGGATGGATCTCATGCTGCTCGGCGGGACCATGTCCGCCGAGATGCGCGACACACTCCGGTCCACGCTCAACCTGCTCGAAATCGGCCGTGCCGACGAGGAGGAGACGGTCAAGTCGATCATCTACCTCATCGCCACCTCCTCCGAGTTCGCCGTGCAAAAATAGCCTCCTCGCCCCCTATGAAACGCAACGACATCGAAACCATCTCCCGACGCGCCTTCATGCGCCGCGGCGCCTGCGCGGCCCTCGGCGCCACCGGCCTGCTCTCCACCCTCGCCAACCTGCGCATGCTCAACGCCGCGACCTCCCTCCAGAGCGAGCTCGCCGGACCGGGCGACTATCGCGCGCTGGTGTGCGTCTTCCTCTACGGAGGCAACGATGCCAACAACATGCTCGTGCCCATCGACGACACCTCCTACCAGGCCTATGCCCTCGCCCGCGGCAACCTCGCGCTCGAGAAGGATCTTTTCCTGCCCATCACCCCAAAAACCGGCGACGGGCGCAGCTACGGCCTCCACCCGTCGATGCCGGAACTGCAGGCGCTCTTTCAGGACGGCAAGCTGGCCATCCTCGCCAATGTCGGCACCCTCGTGCAGCCCGTCACCCGCCAACAATACCTCTCACGATCCGCCAAACTGCCACCACAGCTCTTCTCACACAGTGACCAGGCGATGCAGTGGCAGACCTCGCTGCCCGACCAGATCTCCCGCACCGGCTGGGGAGGCCGGGTCGCCGACCTCATGCAGGCGCTCAACGAGAACGAACGCCTCACCATGTCGATCAGCCTCGCCGGGAGCAACCAGTTCCAGGTCGGCCAGCACGTCAGCCAATACCAGATGACCGAAAACGGCGGCATCGCCTTCGAAGGGATGTCCGGATACAACAACGACATCGCCCGTGAAGCGGCCTTCCGCGGGCTCGTCGCCGCCGAAAAGAAAAACCTCTTCGAGTTCGCCTATTCCGACATCGCCAACAAGACACTCGAAACCGACGAAATCCTCCGCGCCGCCCTCGAGGCCAACCCCGACCCCGCCGTCGAGTTCCCCAATACCAGCCTCGGTCGCCAGCTGCGCGTGATCGCCCGCCTCATCAAAGCCGGCCCCTCCCTGGGCTTTCGCCGACAGATCTTCTTCGCCGCCACCGGCGGCTTCGACACCCACGGCAACCAGCTCGGCGCCCACGCCAACCTCCTCGCCAACCTCAGCGGTTCGCTCGCCGCCTTCCACCAGGCGACGATCGAAGCCGGTATCGAAGACTCCGTGACGACATTCACCGCCTCCGACTTCGGCCGCACCATGGACACCAACGGCGACGGCTCCGACCATGGATGGGGCAGCCACCACCTCATCCTCGGCGGCGCCGTCAAGGGAGGCGACATCTACGGACAATACCCCGACCTGCTCATCGGCGGCCCCAATGACACCAACCGCGGCCGCTGGATCCCCACCACCTCGGTCGATGAATACTCCGCCACGCTCGCCCGGTGGTTCGGCGTCGCCGAGAGCGACCTCTCCATGGTGCTCCCCAACCTCGACCGCTTCGGCGGATCACGCGTGGATTTTCTCTGACTTTCTCGAAGAGAGCGCATGCGAACGCGCTCGCGATGGTGATGCCGGTCGGGCGCGCGGGGAGCGCCCGGCCGGCAAACCCGCCGCCCCTTCCACGCTCACCTGCCCATGACCACCCGTCCCCTCGCCTTCACGGTCCTCGTCGCCGCCGGCGCCGCAGCCGGGCTCATCTGGCTCGGCACGCAGCGCACCGACCGCGCCGCGGACACAGTCAGGGCCCGGTCCACCGCTGACGTCCCGCCGTCCCCCGC
>RFJS01000534.1 GCA_003694825.1 Verrucomicrobiota bacterium
CCATTGACGTGCTGCGCCACGGCATCAAGCACGGGCCGCATCACATCGACCTCTTTTACGGCACCCCATCGCCGGGCAACCCGAAGGCCGGCGAGCGCTTCGCCGCCAACCGCTTCAGCGTCACCCGCCAGCTCCGCTACTCGCGCGATGAAACCCAGCGCGCACTCGACCTCGCCCTGTTCATCAACGGCCTGCCCGTCGCCACCTTCGAGCTGAAAAACAGCCTGACCCGGCAGACCGTGGCCGACGCGGTCGAGCAGTACAAGCGCGATCGCGACCCACGCGAAAAGCTCTTTGAATTCGCCCGATGCGTCGTGCACTTTGCGGTGGACGACCACGAAGTGCGCTTCTGCACCCACCTGAAGGGAAAGTCCTCCTGGTTCCTGCCCTTCAATCAGGGCTGGAACGACGGCGCCGGCAACCCGCCCAATCCCGACGGCCTCAAGACCGATTACCTCTGGAAGCGCATCCTCACGCGCCAGAGCCTGACCGATATCCTGGAAAACTACGCGCAGCTCGTCGGCGAGAAAGACCCGCGGACGGGCAGGAAGAGCCAGAAGCAGATCTGGCCCCGCTACCACCAGCTCGATGTTGTGCGCAAGCTTCTCGCCAATGCCGGCGCCCACGGGGTGGGAAAGCGCTACCTCATCCAGCACTCGGCCGGCAGCGGCAAATCAAACTCGATCGCCTGGCTCGCTCACCAGCTCATCGGGCTGCGCAAGGACGACACGCCGGTTTTCGACTCGATCATCGTCGTCACCGACCGCCGTATTCTCGATCAGCAGATCCGCGACACGATCCGGCAGTTTGCCCAGGTCGGAGCGACCGTCGGCCATGCCGAGCGCTCGGGTGATCTGCGACGGTTCCTTGCCGAGGGAAAGAAGATCATCGTCTCCACGGTGCAGAAGTTTCCCTACATCCTCGATGAGATCGGCAGCGAGCACCGCGCCCGGCGCTTCGCCATCATCATCGACGAGGCGCATTCGAGTCAGGGCGGCCGCACCGCCGCCAAGATGAATCAGGCCCTGGCGGAGACCGCGTCGGAAGACGAGGAAGACGAGACTCTCGAGGACAAGATCAACCGACTGATCGAAGCGAAGCGGCTGTTGCCCAATGCGAGCTATTTCGCC
Organism: Verrucomicrobiota bacterium; assembly: GCA_003694825.1. GTDB lineage: Bacteria > Verrucomicrobiota > Verrucomicrobiia > Opitutales > Opitutaceae > J108. Next base: position 1,131 of record RFJS01000534.1, read on the forward strand.
TTCACTGCCACCCCCAAGAACAAGACGCTCGAACTCTTCGGCGAGCCGGTGCCGCAGCCCGATGGCACCGTCAAGCACCGGCCCTTCCACAGCTACACGATGAAGCAGGCCATCGAGGAGGGATTTATTCTCGATGTCCTCCGCCACTACACGCCGGTCGAGAGTTACTACAAGCTCGTCAAGAGGATCGAGGACGATCCCGAGTTCGAGAAAAAGAAGGCGCAGAAGAAGCTGCGTCGCTATGTCGAGGGGCACGAGCATGCCATCCGGCTCAAGGCCGAGATCATGATCGACCATTTCCACGAGCAGGTGCTCGCGAAGCAGAAGATCGGTGGCGAGGCCCGGGCCATGGTCGTGACCGGGAGCATTCAACGGGCGATCCAGTATTTCCATGCCTTCCGCAGTTATCTGCGGGAGCGTAAGAGCCGCTATCAGGCGATTGTCGCCTTCTCCGGCGAGCATGAATACAGTGGCGATATGCTGACGGAGGCCTCGCTCAACGGTTTTCCCTCCAGCCAGATCGCGGACCGAATCCGCGAGGATCCGTATCGGTTTCTGATTTGCGCCGACAAGTTTCAAACCGGTTATGACGAGCCGCTGTTGCACACGATGTATGTGGACAAGCCGCTGGCGGGCGTGAAGGCCGTGCAGACCCTCTCGCGACTCAATCGTGCGCATCCGAAAAAACACGACGTCTTCATCCTCGATTTCCAGAACGACGCCGAGACGATCCGTCGGGCCTTCGAGCCCTACTACCGCACCACCATTCTCGCGGAGGAAACCGACCCGGACAAACTCCACGACCTCAAGGCCGATCTCGATGCCCACCAGGTATACGGGCCGGAGCTGGTGGATGAATGGGTCAGGCGCTATCTCGACGGAGCTGCCCGCGATCAGCTCGACCCGCTGCTCGATGGCTGTGTCGCCGTTTACCTGCAGGAACTCGATGAAGATGCGCAGGTCGATTTCAAGGGAAAGGCCAAGGCCTTCCTGCGGACCTATGGCTTCCTCTCGCAGGTGCTTCCCTTCGCCAACACGGATTGGGAAAAGCTGTCGATTTTTCTCTCCTTCCTCGTGCCGAAATTGCCGGCACCATCAGAGCCGGAACCGCCGGAAGGTCTGCTCGAGGCGATCGACATGGACAGCTATCGGGTGGAAAAGCGGGCGACGATGCGGATCGAACTGCCCGACGCGGATGCCGAGATCGAGCCGATCCCGACCGGAGGGGGCGGGCATCGGCCGGAACCGGAATTCGACCGGCTCTCCAACATCATCAGGAGCTTCAACGAGCATTTCGGCAATATCGAGTGGAGCGATGCCGACCGGGTGCACAAGCTCATCACTGAAGACATCCCGAACCGCGTGGCGGCGGATCCGGCCTACCAGAACGCCCGGCTGAACTCCGACCGTCAGAATGCGCGCATCGAACACGACAAGGCGCTCAAGCGAGTCATGACCGCCGTGCTCAAGGACGACACCGAGCTGTTCAAGCAGTTCGC
>RFJS01000092.1 GCA_003694825.1 Verrucomicrobiota bacterium
CCGGCCCGCAGTTGACCTACCAGTGGTACAAGGGAGCGAGGGGCGACACCAGCAATCCGATCGCGGGCGCCACGAGCGCCACCCTCGACACCGGCGTGCTCACCACCACCACGAGCTACTGGGTGCGGGTCTCCTCGCCGGTCGAGACCTACGACAGCCCGACGGCCACGGTCGCGGTTCTCGCCTCTCAGCGCTTCTTCTTCGGCTCGCTCGCCGCGGACCTCGGCGACTTCGCCATGGTCGTCGAGGCGGATGGTTCGGCGCGGTTCGTCGGCGTGATTCCCTCGCTGAACAAGTGTATCGACGCGGAGACGACGGTCGACGCGGACACCGGCGCGTTCGCCTTCGAGGCCGCCGGCCTCGGCGCTGTCACCGGCACGGTGTCGGGCACCAGTGTCAGCGGCACGATCGGTGGCACGGCCTTCACCGGCACGCAGGATGATCCCAATGGCGCCACCCGCGAGCTCGCCGGCCTCTTTGAAGCCGTCGTGGTCAACACCTCCGACGGCACGATTCTCCTCGTCGCCGGCAGCGACGGCCGCGCCTACATCCTCAGGACGGTCGCGGGCGAGTGCAGCGGCACGGAGGCGACGCTCGGCACCGACGGCAACCTCACGGCCACGCTGCCGGACGGCTCCAGTGTCGACCTCTCCGTCAGCGCCGAGACCTCGCGCCTCGACGGCACCTGGACGAATGGCGGCACCACATACACCGTCTCCGGAGCCCGTGAAGGCGTGAGCGTCACCAGAAAATTGGTGAACATGTCGATCAACGCCAAGGTCCGCGAGGGCGACGGCCTCATGATCGCCGGTTTCGTCGTCAACGGCACGGGCACCAAGCGCATCCTGCTGCGCGCCGTCGGTCCCCAGCTCGACGAGTTTGGCGTTCAGGGCTTCCTCGACGACACCACGGTCGAGATCTTCCGCCAGACCCAGGACGGCGCCTTGTCCGTCGCCACCAATGACAACTGGAGCGATGCGGACAACGCCCTCGAAATCCTCCAGGCGGGGCGTTTGCTCGGCGCCTTCGATCTCAAGGCCGGCAGCAAGGATTCGGCCATCCTCATCGATCTGCCGGCGGGCAGCTACACCGCCCACGTCAAGGGTCCGAACGGCGAAGTCGGCGCCTCCCTCGTCGAGGTCTACGATGCCGACTCCACTGCCGGGGGCGTCTCCACCGCGAATCTCTTCAACATCTCGCTGCGCGGCGAGGTCGGGCCGGATGCGGATACCGTCATCGCCGGCTTCGTGGTCGATGGCGATGCGCCCAAGAAGCTCCTCATCCGGGCCGTCGGCCCCGAGCTTGCCGAGTTCGGTGTCTCGGGCGTGCTCGCGAATCCGCTGCTCAAGGTCTTCAAGTCCGTCGGCCAGGACAATGTCCTCATCGGCAGCAATGACGACTGGGGCAGCGATGCCGAGGCCGTCTCCGAGGCCGGCGCCGCCGTCTCCGCCTTCGCGCTCGCGGACGGTTCTCAGAGCAGCGCGATGGTGATCTGGCTCGAGCCCGGCGCCTACTCGGCCCACGCCACCAGCGCCGACACCAGCAGCGGCATCGCCATCATCGAGATCTACGAGATTCCGTGATGCGCTAATCGCTGCGCCGCGCCAAACCTTCAAGCCGAAGCCCGCATCCACCTTCCGGATGCGGGCTTCCCGTTTCCGCTTTTCAGGCAAAATAGCAGTGGTGGATAGCAAGGTCCGCGCTTGCGCGGGCCTTGCGGGTATTGAACCGCAGAGGGCGTCAGAGCCGCCCGTCGCCAGCGCGGCGTAGCCGCCCCCATTAACAAATAACCAATAACTGGCGCGCCATGCGCGCCCCCTTGAACTTCAACTGGCGCGCTATACGCGCCCATCAACCGGCGGCAACGCCGCCCGCCTCTCGCCCACGCGGCGCCGACGGCGCTGCGCCTTGACCCTCGATCCCGGAAAACTACTGTGCCCAATGTCATGTTTGAGAACGTGATCGCACCGGTCCGGGACGAGCTCCTTGCCGCGGGGGTCGAAAAACTCGCCGTGTTTGGCTCGGTCGCTCGAGGCGAAGCTGGCGATTCCAGCGATGTCGATATCCTGGTGACCTTTCGGGCCGGTTGCCGCACCTTCGATAATCTCTTCGCCGTCGGGGACGCTCTGGAGCGAGCGTTCAAGCGCCGCGTGGACCTCGTCACTGAGGATGCATTAAGTCCCTACCTGGCACCCTACATCCGGGCATCGATCAAGTATGTCGATCTCGCCGCTTGAAATCCTGAAACACATTCGCGACGAGGCTCGATTTCTCGATGAAGTCACGAGGGCGCTCTCCGAGCAGGAATTCGTGGAAAACGAGGTCGTCAAACGAGCGTGCGTCCGAGCGATCGAAATCATTGGGGAGGCGGCCAGGAGGATCCCGGACGAATTCCGCGCGATCTATCCGTCTATCGAATGGCGGAAGATGGCGGGCATGCGCGATCGGTTGATTCATGATTACTTTGGGGTGGATTACTTCATCGTCTACGACGTTGCCCGAAACAAAGCGCCTTCGATGGTTCGTGAGATCGAGCGTATCCTTGCCGACGAAGAGCAGGCGTGAATCCCAGGAGCTCCCTCGCCGCTGAAAACAGAGGCGAGAGGCGATGGGCGACAGGCGGGCAGATTGTGAACGAAAGAGGGCAGGGGACGCACTGCCTCGTCAGGCCCCGGCACCCTCATCTTGAACTTCAACTTCCAGCTTCAACTGGCGCGCTATACGCGCCCATCAACCGGCGGCACCCCCGCCCGCCTCTCGCCCACGCGGCGCCGTAAATGCCGGACTTGCGATAGATCAGGAAAATCGCACTCTGACGCCGATGACGCGCACGCTTACTGCCATTCTGGTCCGTGAAGGCGATGGTTTCGTCGCTTTGTGTCCCGAAATTGACGTGGTCAGCCAGGGCGACACGGTCGAGGAGGCGAAAAACAACCTGCGCGAAGCCGTGGAATTGTTTTTCGAGTGCGCCTCGGAGGTCGAGATTCAGGACCGGCTTCGGACCGAAGCATTCGTGTCTCCATTGGAGGTCGAGATTGCCTAAACTCCCGACGCTCTCGGGCCAGCAAGTGTGCCGGGTCATGGAGCGCATGGTTTCGTTTGCGTGCGTCAGCGGGGAAGTCACGCCGTCATGCAACTCCGACAGGGGCAATCCTCGGTCACCGTCCGGTGTCGCTTCACCGGGAATTGAGAACGGGCACGCTTCGATCGATCATCCGGCAAAGCGGACTCCCCGTTTCCGCTTTTCAGGTAAAGTAGCGGTGGTGGATAGCGAAGGTCCGCGCTCGCGCGGGCCTTGCGGGTATTGAACCGCAG
>RFJS01000093.1 GCA_003694825.1 Verrucomicrobiota bacterium
CCGACGATGGCGGCGACGCGCACGAAAAAGCCGATCCTGCCCAACGCCCTCTTCACTTCAGCCGACCGATTCCACACCGCCACGCGCGTTTCTCCAGATAAGAATCAACGGCATCCGGAGCGGCGCCGCCGCCCCGGAGAAGACGACTTCTCGAAAGATCCGGGCAATCACCCGCTGTAAATCGACCTGCCGGCATAAAGCCTTGACCCCACCCCCACCGCAAAAAACCGGCGAAAATCCCGCACGCCGGGCCCCAACCAGGCGGGTGACAGCCCCTGTCGGCGTCCGGGTTGGGTCGCGCGCCTCTCCAGACACGCGTTCAGAACCGCAGCCGGTGATCGACACGCCGCGACTGTGCCGCGGTCAGCGGCGGAAACGCCCCCAACTGCGGCCTCGACACATCGGCATCGATCATGGCCTGGGCCGCCGCCCGCAACGCCTGCCAGCGGGTCCAGCCGAGATCGGGCGCCTGCGCGATATGTCGCACGAGGCTGAGCCATTCCAACCGCGCCCGCTCGATATCGCCCGGTCGCAACTGCGGTGAAACGATATAGGCAAGCGACCGCCCCGCCGCCACGTCCGCCAGAACCTCGGCGGCCCCATCGCCATACTGCGGGGGGAGCCCAAGGCGCAGATACCCGTCGTAATCTCCATCGCCATACACCCGGCGGCAGGTCGCTCCGAGCCGCGCGCTCGCGCCGGTACGCTCCTCGAATCGATGCCCGGCCCGCAGGTTGGCCAGGTCGTGCAGGAGCTGGTCGATCGGGTAGGTCTCGTCCTCCAGCGCCGCCGCCACCGCCAGCCCCTCGCCGTTGTGGAAAAAGCTGAATACCGTCCCGCGGCGCGTCGGTCGGCCCGCCTTGTCGATGAGCCCGAGCTGCCACCACGCGAGGGCCGGACTCCTCGTCCGCGGCAACTGCCGCTCGCACACCTCCAGCTGCGGACAGGCGCTGCATTCCGCCGGATAGGCCCGCCGCTCCGGCGGATCGACCAGGGGCACGCCAAAGGCATCCCGGCACGCATTGACCATCTCCGACGAGAAATCGATCCGCGCATAGAGTTGCCCCTGCCGCTCGACCACGGCGTGCACCCGACCGCCGCCGGCAAAGCCCGGCACGGCGGGCAGGACCACGTCGCGAAAAAATGCCTCCTCGAGGAACTTCGGTGGCGGCCGGCAGCCAAGCTCCCGGGCCCGCGCCACGAGGGAGCGGCGCAGCGGCCGGGTCAACACGAGCTTCCCCGGCACCTTTATGCTGCGTCCCGCGATGGGCAGCTCCCGCCCGTAGCAACGCGCCCGGCCTCGGGCGAGCAGGCAGAGCTGGCCCCGGCCAAACTCCTTCATCACCGCCGCCACGGCCACGGCCCGGCGCCAGCGTCCCTGCACATACACCTGCGCCTCCCCCAGCGGCACCGACTCCGGCTCCGTGCGCGCCTCCCACAACCCGCGCGAATTCAGCATCTCGACGAGCCGCGGCTGCGCATGGCGGGCCCGCTGCGCGTCGATCATGATCCCACACGCCATCGGCCCCGTCTCCAGCGCGTGCTCCACGCCGACCGGCACGGCACTCGGGCTGAACAGCCGCCCGCAGAGCGCCACCGCCGCCCGAAACGGATCCTCCCCCGCCACCACCGCCGCGTTCATCACCGCCAGCACCCCCGGCCACTCCACCGGATCGGCCCGCCTCACCTGCAGTGGCCGCGCCTCCAACAACCGCGGCCGCTCGGGCGCGACGAGCACGAACCCGATCTCGTCCAACCCACGGCGCCCCGCCCGGCCAAACATCTGCAGCAGCTCATCGGAACGCAACCGGCGCTGCAGGTGGTCCGCCGTATACTCGACATCGGTCACCAGCACCGAACGCATCGAAAAATTGATCCCGGCAGCCAGCCCCGTCGTCGCCACGACCACGCGCAACTGCCCCGCTTTGGCCAGCGGCTCGATCAAACCCGCCCGCTGCGCGTAGCTCAACCCACTGTGATGAAACGCCACGCGCGCCTTGAGCATCCGCGCCAGCCGGTCTCCGGCGATCCGTTCCTGCTCCGGCGACAGACGCAACGGATCATGGACCGGGAGAGCCGCCGCGAGGTGCCTCGCCAGCTTTTCCGCAGCACTGCGCTGCGGCGCAAACATCAGGATCGGCCCGAGGTTCGCCGCCAGCGCCCGCGCCACCAGCCGCGGCCAGAACCCCTTCACCGAGGCGGGAATGCGATCGCGCAACGCCTCGAGCCAGACCTCCTCGAGCGGCACCGGACGCTGCTGGTGGTCCACGACGACGACATCGCGCCCCAGCCGCCGCATCCAATCCGCAATCGCCTGCGGATTCGCCACACTGCCGGAGAGTAACAGCAGCTGCGTCGAGGGCGGCGCCAGCGCGATGGCCAGCTCGTAGTTCAATCCGCGCGTCCGGTCGGCCAACAGCTGGTATTCGTCGACCACCAGCAACGCCGGACCCTCCCGGCGCAGGAAACGGCTCTTCTGCGTCTCCAGCGTCGCCACGATGACCGGCGCGTCGAGATTCTCGGAGACATCGCCCGTGGCGATCCCGACATGCCACCCCTTGCGCCGCCACTCGATCAACTTGTCATTCGCCAGAGCACGCGTCGGCACGGTGAACACCGCCTGCCGCCGCCAACCGCGCTCGATAAACAGTTCGAAAATCAGCGTCTTTCCCGCCCCCGTCGGCGCGTGCACCACCACGTCCTTTCCGGCCACCAGCGCCCGCACCGCCTCCTGCTGCCAGAGGTCGGGGATGCGCAGATTCACGGCGAGCTCTTCCAGACCGTCCACGCCGTTCACGTTGCCGCACGCCCGCGAATCGGCAAACCCTCAAACCTGAGAACGCGTTAAAAAATGCCCGCCCCGTGTCGTGGTCGGCACGATTTTCACCACTCGCCAAAGCAGCCGGAGGCGCCCGGGCCTGCGTCCCTCCAGGCTTCGTCAGTACGCACCGAACCGGCTCCGGGGAATTTCCCTTCACTCCGCCTTCAAGGGCCGACCATTCCGCGCCGAAACCCAGAATAGGTATGAACTACCCCAACGTTGGCTTCAGGGACGCGATCCTCGAGGCAATGCCCGACGGTCGCTTCCGCCTCACCGACCCGAAAGACAACTCCCCCGTCTGCCGCATCGAGTTTCACAACCGCAAGGCAGCCCGCAACTGGGGCCACAGCCGAGGCTTCCGGATCCTCGAAAAACAGTCCCCCACCTCGGCCGCCTTCCCCAGACCCGGCTCCTGAGCCGCGCCCCTCTGTCGCGGCCCCGTCCGCTTTCGCCGCCGCGAACACGCGCCCGCGCGCTCAACGCCTGCGCGCCGCGCCCTTCCGCCGACGCCACGGCACTGCCGCGCCATCCCGCCGCGCTCAGCCGCCACTGGTGCTGACCACCACGCCGTCGCGAAACACCACCTCGCGCTCCGGCACATACGCGCCCCCCTGCTGCTGCCCCACCGGCACCGAACTGCTCACGCCGACCCCGCCGATCGACGTCCCGACACCAATGCGCACACCACCGAGGTTCGGCAGCCCGCTTCCTCCCTCGCGGTAAACCCACACCTCGTCGGAACCGCGATAATACACCTCGGAGGGTTCGCCCATTGCCACCTCCACCTGCCGCCTGGTCATGCCCGGCTCCGCCCGACCGTCGAGGACAGCCTCCTTCACTTCCAGCGGCCAGCTCTCGTACTCATCGCGATGCTTGTCGATGCGCGAGATCGGCGACGAGGTCGTCGCGCAGGCCGCCAGCGAACCGGCGCAGACGAAACACCAGGCGATACGGGTCACTGTCCTCATCTTCATAACATCTACCGGTAGACACAAACAATGGAGGCGTCAAAGACACAAAAAACCCCGCCGGGTTCCCGGCGGGGTTTTAAACAAATAACACCAAACGGGGCGGTCAGGAAAGATGCTCGCTCACGAGTTTGGTCATTTCGAACATCGTGACCTTCTTCTTCCCGTTGAACACAGCCTTGAGATTCTCATCGGCGATGATCTCGCGCTTGTTCTTCGGGTTCTGAAGATCGTTCTTCTTGATGTATTCCCAAAGCTTCGAGGTGATCTTGGTACGAGGCATGGGCTTGGAGCCAACGACTTTTGCAAGAACCTCATCCGGGGTAACCGGCTTCATGAATGCGGCGTTGGGTTTGCGTGCAGATTTCTTTTTGGCCATACGCGATCGAGTTGAACCACCGTTTTTCCGGAAGCAAGCAAATCCCCCGGCAAAAACCCCCGTTTTCCTCCCTTTTTTGCCCCTTTATCGTTCAACCCGCGCTCTCCGCGCCCTCAGAGAAGGCCCGGGAGCCACTCTCGCCCCCACTCCGACCAGAGACCAACCGCCTCCCGGGCGCCTCGACGACCCGCCGCACACCCACTCTGGA
>RFJS01000535.1 GCA_003694825.1 Verrucomicrobiota bacterium
AAAATTAACCATGGATTTGCGGAGATGATGGTCCTGTGAAGTTGGCCTGAGGGTTTGCTGGTCGATAAACGTGGCGGGAGCGTTTCGCCGCTTCTCTCCAGTCCGTCTTATCAGGAACAACTTCTCTTCAGGCCATGATCTTCCATTTTCTGGATCAACATCGTTGGTGGTTCATTGTCACGATGTCGGCGATCACCTGGATCGCCACAGCCGCCGTTTTCGTCGCGATGTCTTCGGATGGCGTGACGGCGTTTTATGGACCGGCCTCACTCGCCGCAGGCATTGCGGTGGTGGCCACGGCCATTTATTTTCTGTGCTCCTCCCATATCGCCAGGATATGGAAGCGCTTTCGGCTGCGTTGGCAGATCCGCAAGCGCGAGGCCTTCCTCGAGGAAGTGGCGGAAAAGCTGGCCGAGGCCGAGAAGGCGGCGGTGCGCTGGCAGAAGGTCGAGCCCGTCGATATCGAGGTTGCCGACGTGCTCGAGATGGCGACCGAGGAGGAGCGGGGTGCTCTCCAGACGCTGACGCTGGCGCGCAGCTCGAACCCGCGGGATCTGGAGATGCGCATCCGCTCTCTCGGCACGCCATTGTGGGAGGAGTGGATGCGCCGCTTCCGCGGGGTCGCCCCCTACCGGGATTACGAGGTGGTCGTCCGTGCTGCGGCGGCGCATATGGATGTGGCGACGGACAAAGGCTACACGCAGGCCGAGCTCGAAGCGGCTTTGATGCGGAGGATTTTCTCGTCCCGGCTGTCGCTGCTGCAGCCGGAGGATCGTGACCGGGTGCTGGCGGAGTGGCGGGACTTCGGTCTCGAGCATCCGGACAGCCTTTCGAGCCATGTGCCGGCGGTCTCGCCGGATCTCGAATCGGATCTTGTGGGCGCCGGGACCTACGCGATGGCGACGGTGCTTGCCGGCGCTGTCGTGCACGAGCGCGGACTGACGCTACCGACGTCGTTTTTCCAGGGGGTGTCCCGTATGTTGCCGCCGATGGTCGGTGCCCTCGGCTGGAAAATCATCTCTGGCACCACGGCGAAGTATCTCCAGTATTGGCGGACGCGCCGGGTGCTGCCGGCGGTTGTGCTGATCGCCCGAATGCGTTCCGGCATTCGCGTGCGGCGCACGTCTCATCTGCAGAAGCTCGAAGCGGAGCAGGCGAACTTGAAGCGCACCGCTGAGTTTGTGGAGGGGCAGTTGCAGAACTTGCGTCAGCAGGAGGCTCACCTGCAGCAGTTGAAATTTTCGATGCGCCGACTGCGTATGGTCATTCCCCTGGCTTGAGACGGCTTAAGGGTTTTTTTGAGGGGAGTAGCCAAGAGGGTCGTCAGGCATGTGCCTGACGACCCTCTTTTCAATGGAAGGCGCGCCTGCCTCTTTCAGCCGACGCGCTCGCAGTCGGTGCGACGCGATTGGCGGCTCGTTAGCCGGCGGCGGGAAGCGTGCTCAGTTCGCAGGCACCGCCGGCGCAGGCGACGATTTCGCGCAGGGCGGTGACGTCGGAGGTTTCCTTCATCCTGGCGTAGTCAACAGGCTTGTAGACGAGGCTGTTCCACTTGCGGATGTCTTCGTCCGTGCTGACTTCTTCGCGCGGTGCCTGCAGGTAGGTCTTGTCGCCGATGTCGGCGAGCAGGGCGATGCCGGTGAAAGAGTTGCGATTTTTCCAGATGAACTCGGCGACCTCTTCCCACTCGGTGTCGGCGACGTTGACCGTGTTGGACACGTTGTGATGCAGGCCGGGAGAGTATTTGTCGGAGACGCGTCCGGCTTCGACCCAGTGTCGTTGCACGAGCTTGACGTATTCGAGGAAGCGCAGGGCCGAGACTTCGTGCCGCGTGATGGCGTGCTCGGGGGCTTCGACCGGGAAGGTGATGACGTCGTCGGTGGCCTGGTTGTAGGCGCTCTTCTCGGTCATGTGCGCGTTTTGTTCGCGGAAGTGGCGATAGACGGGATCGATGCGGTTGACCTGCACGCGGCGGAAGTAGCGGCGCGCGTGGTGCGGATGGATTCCGGAGCCCGTTCCGAGCAGCAGGGAAGCCGTGCCCTCGGGTTTGACGCAGGTGGTGCGGGCGGCCCGGCGAATGCCGATGAGGTCGGCATAGAGCGCGTTGGCCCCGCGCACCATCTCGGCGCCCGCTTCGAGGGTCTTCGGGTCGAGGAGAAGCTCGGGATTGTCGAGAATCCCGCAAATGGAAACACCGAGGAGGGATTCGCGTTCGTTAATCCAGCGGGTGACCGGTCCGAGGTAGGGGATGTCGGTGTAGGCCGCCTGGAGTGTGCCGAGGAGCGTGGCGTATTTGCACAGCTCGAGAAACTCTTCACGCGTTTTCGGTGCCGCACCGTTGATGGTAGTGAGGTTGCACATCTGCCAGCCCGTGAGGGTGTCTCCGGGCTTGATCTCACCGGTATAGCCGCGGCGGCGGAGTTCCGTGATGTCTTCTTCGGTGACGACGATGCGCGGGTGCAGGCCGATTTCGACGCACGGATTGGCGCCGTAGTCCTTGTCGGCCGAGAAATAGAAACCGGGTTCGCCGAACTCTTTCTGCCGCTCGAAGAGTTCGAGGAACATCTCCTGGGTGGCCGTTTTGCGGTCGAGCAGGGCGGAGTTGTTCGAGAACGCGCGCTGGGGGTTGGTTTCGAACCAGTTGCCCGTCTTGGCATTGGCCATCTCGGCGTCGTCAGGGGAGAAGAGGCAGAGGGTGGCTGAACGCCGCACGCCGCCGGAAAGGACGGCCTGTGCCAGGTGCATGACGATGTCGTAGACTTCGATCGGTCGCAGCTGGCGGCCCGACGCGGAGCGGAGGATTCGCGACACGTTTTCGATGGCGATCTTCAGCGGCAGGTGGCCGGGGGCGCGGCCGCCGGCGGTGCGCAACGGCGCGCCGCGCGGACGAATGTTGGAGTAGTTGAATTCGGCGACCTCGTTTGCGTAGAAGGCGTCGAAGAGCTGGCCGATGGCGTCGGCCCAGCCTTCGATGGTGTCGGCGACATGGACGTGCCGGACGGGCAGCTCCATTTCCTCGCCGCGGATGGGGAACGGCGGGATTTTGGCAACGTGGTGCTTTTGCACGGAGAAGCCGACACCGACGCCGCAGAGCAGCAGGTAGAGGGCTTCTTTGAAGAATTCGGGCCGGTCGGCGTAACTGAAGCTGCAGTTGTAGAGGCGGGCATGCGCCGCTTCGATGGCGCGTCCGCCAAACTGGATACTGCGCATCGACGGCAGGATCTTGCGATTCTTGACGAGGTCGAAGGCCTTCCAGATCTCGTTGGTCAGGGAGTTGATTTCGCCAAAGCTCTGCTCGAATTCCGGTCCGACCTCGCCATCGTCGATGAGTTTGCGGATGAGTTCACGGCGGGGAGCGGCGGTGGCCCGCGGCGCGAAGGTGCGCAGGTGCATGTTGCGGACGCGCTCGACGGCTTCGGGCCAGATTTCCCGTCGGCCGAGCTCCGGCCGGTATCGAGAGTAACGCGACACAGCGATGAAGTCCTGCAGGCCGTTGGCTTCGTGGCGGATGGGCCGAAGTTCTTCGCGGCG
>RFJS01000536.1 GCA_003694825.1 Verrucomicrobiota bacterium
GAAGCTCACGCTCATGTCCGAGTCGCTGCGCAACGACGGCCGCATCTGGGTGCCGAAGAAAAAGGAGGACTGCAAAAAGGATCCCAACACCATCCCGGAAGAGGACCGCGACTACTACCTCGAGCGCAAATATCCGGCCTTCGGCAACCTCGCCCCGCGCGACATCTCCTCGCGCGCGGCCAAGGAAGTCTGCGACGAGGGACGCGGTGTCGGTGAGACGGGCCTCGGCGTGTATCTGGACTTCAGCGACGCCATCCGCCGTCTCGGCGAGGACACCATCCGCGAGCGCTACGGCAACCTCTTCGACATCTACCACGAGATCACCAACGAGAACGCCTACAAGACCCCGATGCGCATCTACCCGGCGGTCCACTACACCATGGGCGGTCTCTGGGTGGACTACAACCTGATGTCCAACATCCCCGGCCTCTTCGTCCTCGGCGAAGCCAACTTCTCCGACCACGGGGCCAATCGCCTCGGTGCCTCCGCCCTCATGCAGGGCCTGGCGGACGGGTATTTCGTCCTCCCCTACACGATCTCCAGCTACCTGGCCAACGTGAAGCCCGGCACCTGCCCGTCGACGGACGCGGCCGAGTTTGGCGAGGCCGAGGAAAACGTGCGCAACATCACCCGCCGGCTCCTCGCCGCCAAGGGCAAGCGCACCGTCCAGTCCTTCCACAAGGAGCTGGGCCGCATCATGTGGGACTACTGCGGCATGGCCCGCACGAAGGAAGGCCTCGAGAAGGCGCTCGAACTCATCCCCGCCCTGCGGGAAGAGTTCTGGGAAAACGTCAATGTGCCCGGCTCCGACAAGGAGCTCAACCAGGCGCTCGAGCGCGCCGGCCGCGTCGCCGACTTCCTCGAACTCGGCGAACTCATGTGCCGCGACGCCCTTGCCCGCGAGGAATCCTGCGGCGGCCACTTCCGCGTCGAGCACCAGTATCCGGATGGCGAAGCCAAGCGTGACGACGAGCACTTCGCCCACGTCGCCATCTGGGAATACCAGGGGCCGGACAAGGCGTCGCAACGGCACGCCGAGCCCCTCAACTACGAAGAGGTGAAGATGGTCACCCGCTCCTACAAGTAAGCTCCGAAACCGTTTTCAGGCGATGAAAGTTAAACTCAAAGTCTGGCGCCAGAAGGACGCCTCCACTCCCGGCGAATTCAAGGTCTACGAGACGCCCGAGCTCAACCCGAACATGTCGTTCCTGGAGATGCTCGACGTCGTCAACGAGGACCTCACGGAAAAGGGCGAGGAGCCGATCGCGTTTGATCACGACTGTCGCGAAGGCATCTGCGGCACCTGCTCCGCCGTCATCAACGGCAAACCGCACGGTCCGCACCGCGGTGTCGCCACCTGCCAAACCTACATGCGCAGCTTCAAGGACGGCGACCAGATCACCGTCGAACCCTTCCGGGCCAAGCCCTTCCCGGTGATCAAGGACCTCATCGTCGACCGATCCGCCTTCGACAAGATCATCCAGGCCGGCGGCTTCATCAGCGTGCGCACCGGTTCCGCTCCGGATGCCAACTCCATCCCCATCCCGAAGCCGGTCGCCGACCTCGCCATGGACGCCGCCGCCTGCATCGGTTGCGGCGCGTGTGTCGCCGCCTGCAAAAACGCCTCGGCCATGCTTTTCGTCGCGGCCAAGGCTTCGCAGCTCAACCTTCTGCCGCAGGGCAAGCCGGAGAAGGATCGCCGCGTGCAGAAGATGGTCGCAGCCATGGAAGAGGCGGGTTTCGGCAACTGCACCAACTACTACGAGTGCAGCGCCGTCTGCCCGAAGCTCATCAGCGAAGAGTTCATCGCCAAGCTCAACCGCGACTTCATCGGCGCGATGTTCCGCAGCACCTTCAGCCAGGCTCCAGCCATGGCCGCGGGGTCCTGAGGCGGGACTGAGTCGGCGAGATAGCCATCTCCAAAAAAAGGCCGGACACCTCGAGGTGTCCGGCCTTTGTCTTGAAAATCGTTTCCCGCCCGAGGGCGGCTCCGATCTGCGATTCAGTAGCGGTCGCGGCGACCGCGGTCACCACCGCGCCCTCCGCGATTGAAACCGCCACGGCCACCGCCGTGACCACCGCGGCGATCATTGCGCTCACCGCCGAAATCGCGGCGCGGGCGTTCTTCGCGCGGACGGGC
>RFJS01000537.1 GCA_003694825.1 Verrucomicrobiota bacterium
GCCGATTCGCCGGCGGGCTCGGCGGAGAAATTCGACGTCTTCCATGAGGGGCCAGTCCGGGATGCCCCCGAGCGCGTCATACAATGCGCGGGCGACGAGAATGCCCTGGTCCCCGAAGCGGGTGAAGACGGTGTCGAAGCGCGAGAACCAGGCGCACGCGCGCAAGAACACACTGCCGGTGTCGAAGCGAAGCCGGAAGGTGGCGATTGGCCGGGAAGAGGTGCGGGCGAAGGTCGCGATGACGGGGTCGGCGTCGGGCGGGAGCAGCGTGTCGGCGTGAAGAAACAGGAGCCATGCACCGCGGGCGGCGGCGGCCCCGGCGCGGCACTGATGGCCCCGGCCCGGCGGCGAGGCGACGGCGCGGGCGCCGGATTGCCGGGCGAGGGTCGTCGTGTCGTCGCGGCTGCCCCCGTCGGCGACGATGATTTCCGCGTCGGGCAGGGCCGAGCGAAGGCGGCGAAGCGTCGCCGGGAGGGCGCGTTCCTCATTGAGAGTGGGAATGATGACCGAGAGCGGTGGCGTCATGGCGCTGGACTGCCGGCGGGTTCGAGGGCGGCGTCGGTTTTGTCTGTTTCCGCCGGAATGATTTCGAGGAAAAGGTCGGCGAACCAGGCGGTGGCGTCCATGCCGGTGTTGTCGGTGTCGACCATCACGGCGACGGCGGTGAGCTGCTCGGGATCCCGACCGAAGTAGCACCGATAGTCCGCGAGCAGATCGCGCTCTTCGTGCTGCCAGCCGGTGTCGCCGGCGGCGCTGCAACGAAGCACGAACATGCCGACGCGGCGGGAGTAGGCACCGGGAAAGATCGAGCCGGCCGGTTCGTGGGCCGACCATACGTAGTTCACCGCTCGGGTGTGCGTGGGCAGCCAGGCTTTTTCGAAGACGACAAAGATCCGCGCGGCAAAGTCGTCACCTCGTCGTTCGCGTTCGTGCCTGTTCCGGGCGAGTCCGTCGTCGACGCGCCAGCGCCAGCGCAGGATCGCCCGGCGGGGCGCGGGTTGTGGAAGGGGACGCACGAGGGCGAGGGCGGCGTCATGGCTCTCGGCGCGGAGCACGCGGTGACCGTGCTCCGTGGTTTCGACGCTGTAGCGTGTGCGCTTTTGCAGCGGGAAGAGGCGCTGTTCGCGCCAATGTTCGCGCCAGCCGGGCAAAAGCCCGTCGAACAGATCGATACGCTCCGGGTTCGGCAAAGAGACGGGCGGGGGCGCGGCGGCCGCGCCCGGGAGCGCGAAGACGAGCGCGAGAAGCGTCAGGCGAGCGAAGCGGTGGATCGGTGGTGGACGCATGCGGGAGTGCCGTCGGCGGACGGGGAGTGGCGATCGGGCCGGTTGTTCATGGGATGGCGACGCGTCCGCGTTCATTCCCGCAATTTCCCGTCCCGTGGTGGCTCCCATGTGCGAGGCGCATGGAAACGCGAGGCCGCCGAGGGCCGCCGGCCCGGGGGAAAGGGACCATTGACACAAGCCGCCGCAGGTTGCACATCTGGCGGCTTGTGACCGCCGGAAGGCCCGGAGAAGACTCCGCAGCGTGTGTGGAGCCAGCGGGCCGGGCGAGCAAGCGACGGCTGACGCCGTCAGGTTTCATCCATGATCAAGAAGCTCATCAAGAAGATCCTCGGAAAGGATTCCCCGAGCGAGTCCCCGGCCGGATCAAAAGAGAAGGCCCGCGGAAGCGAAAAGGGCTCGGGCGGACGTTCCCGCCGCCGCCGTTCCACCGGCGGCACGAAGGCTGCCTCGGCGTCATCGGCGAAGGGAGAGGCAGGCGAGGCGCCGAAGAAGCGCAGGCGTCGGCGCTACGGGAAAAAGCCGACAGGCGAGGCCGGCGCGACTCCGGCGGGGCGTGAGTCGAAGTCCGCGGCCGGCGCCTCCGGGAAGAAGTCCCGCAAGACGACGGGCAGCCGGCCGGCAAGCGGCGCCGCCCCCGAGGGCGAGCCGAAGAAGCGCCGCCGCCGTTCCCGCGGTGGACGCGGACGGGCGCGCAAGCCGAAGGCTGCCGCCGCCGCGCAGCCGGTGGACGAGTCGATCGACGATGCGGTGGCGGCGGAGATCCGTGCCGCCCGCGCGGAGATCGAGGCCGCCCAGGCCGAACGCGAAGGGGCCGACGCGGTGCCGGAGGAACCGGTGCCGGAGGCTGCCGAATCCTCTCCTGCGGCTGAAGGGACACCGCGGCAGCCGTCTGCCGCGACTGAACCCGAGCCGGAGACCGCGTCCTCGGCGGACGACGATGCCACCGCTGAGGCCGCCGGGGCATCCTCCGCCGCGCAGCCCGAGCCGCCGCGCGTCTCCGAAGACAACGAGTTTGTCGATCTCGGCCTGGACGCGCGCATCGCCGCGGCCGTCGAAGAAAAGGGTTACCAGCAGCCGACGCCGATCCAGTCGGAGGCGATCCCCGTCATCCTCGAGGGGCGCGACGTCGTGGGCTCGGCCCAGACGGGCACGGGCAAGACCGCGGCTTTCGCTCTGCCGGTGCTGCAGAAGCTCGGCAGCCATGGTGATCTTCGCTGCCTCGTGCTCGGGCCGACACGGGAGCTGGTCCAGCAGGTCGGCGATGCCTTCGAGGTCTACGGCAAGTATACCGGGCTGAAGACCGCGATCGTCTATGGCGGTGTCGGCTATGGGCCGCAGCGCGAGGCTTTCGCCCGCGGGGTGGACATCATCGTGGCGACGCCCGGCCGCCTCCTCGACCACCTCGGGCAGAAGTCGATCTCGCTCGATTCGGTCAAATACCTCATCCTCGACGAGGTCGATCGCATGCTCGACATGGGCTTCCTGCCGGATGTGAAGCGCATCATCCAGCAATGCCCGAAAGAGCGGCAGACGCTCTTCTTCTCGGCGACCATCCCACCCGAGCTGGAAAAGTTCGCGGAGTGGTGCCTGACGGACCCGCACACCATCGAAATCGGGCGGCGCCGCTCGGCGGCGGAGACGGTGAAACACGCCTTCTATCCCGTCGTCGAGAGCCAGAAATTCGATCTGCTCCTGCTGCTGCTCGAGCGGACCAACTGGGAGAGCGTCCTGATCTTCACCCGCACCAAACACGGGGCCGATTTCGTGGCCAACCGGCTCAAGGCGCGCGGGCACAAGGTCGCCGCCATGCACTCCAACCGCTCGCAGCGCGAGCGCACCGAGGCGCTCGACGGCTTCAAGTCGGGCAAATACGAGGTGCTCGTCGCCACCGACGTCGCCGCCCGCGGTCTCGACATTCGCGGTGTGACCCACGTGATCAACTACGACACGCCGCTGCATCCGGAAGACTACGTGCACCGCATCGGCCGCACGGGACGGGCGCAGACGGAGGGCGACGCCTTCACGCTCCTCACGGAGGACGAGTTGAAATACGCCGCCGCGATCGAGCCGTTCATCGGTCAGAAGATCGAGCGCAAGAAGGTCGAGGGGTTCGAATACAAGTATTCGCGGGTTTTCGAATCGCTCGAGGGCGAGCCCGACAATGTCTTCCGCAGCCGCCTCTTCCGCGGCTCGCGCACCCGGCGGTAAGGCGGATTTTCGGTAGAGCGCGCATGCCGGGGAGAGCCCGGGGCGCGCTCTTTTTCTGTCCCTCGCCCCCCGTGGTCCGGTCCGGCGGGCCGCCTCACGTGCGCTCGCGCAGCCAGACCAACGCGGTCCGGGCGGCTTCGTCCTGGGCGAGGATGGGGCGGAGTGTTTCGAGGATCGTGGTCAGGGTTTGCTCGATCTGCCAGGGCGGGTTGAGCAGGGCCAGGCCGCTGCCAATGAGGGGCGCGGGAGCGTCGTCGGCGGGTTCGCTCCGGACGGTGAGTTCGGCCGTGACCGCCGCCGGCAGGGGCAGGGTCTGGAGCCGCTCGCGAAACGCGATCGCTTCCCGCATCCGCTTGATCGGATACCAGATCGCGTAGACGCCGGTGGGGAATCGCTCCAGGGCGGCCTCCAGGCCCGCGTGCAGGCGGTCGACCTCGCGGGCATCCTCGTAGGGCGGGTCGATCAGCACCAAAGCGCGCCGCTGCGGGGGCGGGAGATAGGCTTTCAACGCCGTGTAGGCGTCGAGCCGCTGGATCGCCACCCGACGCCAGCCGGCGAAGTTGTCCCGCAGCGTGATGAAGTCATCCGGATGCAGTTCGCTGAGCGCGAGGGCGTCCTGGGGGCGCATGAGGCGGGCGGCGAGCATCGGCGAGCCGGGATAATGCCGCACCTGGCCGGCCGGTCCGCCCGCTTCGGCGTTGAAGGCCCGCACCTGCTCCACGTAGTCGGCCACCGCCGGCGGAAGGTCCTCGCGTGGCCACAACCGCCCGATGCCGTCGACATATTCGGCGGTGCGTTCGGCGCGGCTCGAGGTGAGGTCGTAGGTGCCGATGCCCGCATGGGTGTCGACGAAAAGAAACCCCTTCTCCTTGCGCTGCATCGCGCGCACGAGGGCGACAAGGACGGCGTGCTTGAACACGTCGCCGAAATTTCCCGCGTGAAAGATGTGCCGATAGTTCATGGATGCGTGCCACCTCGTGTCCGTTGGTCTGCGCGCTGAGCTTTCCGGGTTTAGACGAGAACCGCCGGGCGCGTTCACGGCTACCGGCCGGTGCCGCCCTCGGCCAGCCCGAAGCACCGTGGGCGCACCGTGGAGGTTGCCCGGTTTCCGGGACGCGTGCCCCCGCGGGCGAATCGAATCGGCAAAAGTCGCGAAAGTGGCCTTGATTTTCCGCGTGCGATCGCTTTGCCTCTGCGGTCCGCAGGATGCCCTCATCGTCTAGCGGTTAGGACGCGGCCCTCTCAAGGCTGAAACCGGGGTTCGATTCCCCGTGAGGGCGCCATGCGAAAAGGCGCGAAGGAAACCGGCGCGGTGGAGGAGCGCGGGGCGCGATGCGACCGGAGACACGCCATTTCGGCTCTTTCGCCGGGATTGTGATCGCGCGATGATTTCCGGCGTGGCCGGGGACTACGGTACCTTATGTGGCCTCGTGCCTCGAAGCGGTCGGCGCGCGCGGGCTTGCGTGAACTCCCGCGAGGGCGGAGCCGAGGCAGGACGGGGCGTCTGAGTTGGAGAAGCGGACTTGTTTTCCCGGCGCGACAAATACCGGGTTGACTATTTCGCATTTTCGCGAAACTTTGCCGCCATGCTTGATCC
>RFJS01000538.1 GCA_003694825.1 Verrucomicrobiota bacterium
CCGGTGCGGATGAGCCGCTCGAGATCGTCGGCGATAAAGGCGGCTGGATCCTCACGATCGAGCCGTTGCAGGTTGTTGCGAAATTGTTGCAACAGCCACTCGTTGCCCATCACTTCGATGACTTCGCGGGAGAGGTCGCCGATGAAGTCCTGGTCGACGGCAAAACCGCCGCCCTGCTGCTCGAAATAGCGGGCATTGACCCGCTGATGATCGTCCGCCGCCGTCGGATAGGGTATCAGGATCGCCGGCACACGCATGCGCACCAGCTCCGCGATCGTGCCGGCGCCGGCCCGTGAGACGGCGAGATCGGCGGCCGAGAGGAGGCGGGGCATGTCGTCGCAAAACGGCATGAAAACCGCGAGCACGGAGGCGCCGTCGGGACCGGGAGTCTCGACGCGCCGCGCTTCGGAGGCTTTGCCCGGCCCCGTGACCACCACCATCTGGATACCGGCCCGGGCGAGGGCCGTGAGGCTGGATCCGGCCCATTTGTTCAAGGCCGTCGCGCCCTGGCTGCCACCGAGCACGGCGAGCGTGCGTCGATTGGGATCGAGCCCCAGCTCCACGCGGGCGCGCACCCGCGAGGTGCGCACGAATTCCCGCCGCACCGGCAGGCCGCAATGCCGCACCACGCTCGTGCTCAGCGAGCGGCTCTTCACCCCGGGCGGCAGATAGACGCGGCGGGCGAAGTGTCCGGCGAGGCGGATGGCCCGGCCCGGCACCCGATTGGCCTCGTGCAGGGCCACCGGCACTCCACCGAGCCTTCCCGCGAAGGCCACGACAGCGGTGGTGAAACCGCCGAAACCGACGATGAAATCGGGCAGGTATTCGCGGACGATCGCCCGTGCCTGCGCGAAACCGCGCACCTGGCTGGCGAGGAAACCCGGCAGGCGGGCCGGATGCAGCGACAGCCCGCGCCCGGCGAGTTTTTCGAACCGGAGATTCGGATACTTCGAGCCGAGACGCTCGTCGACCTTTTTGGTGCTCACGAGCAGCAGGGTGTCGTTGCCGCGGGAGACGAGTTCCTCGGCGAGGGCGATGCCGGGCGAGAGGTGCCCGCCGGTGCCACCACAGGCGAGAAGGAACCGGCTCATATCGCCACCTCCTTCAGGCCGCGTTCGCTGTCGCGCAGGACCGGCCGCGACCAGGCCGTCTGAGTGTTGATCATCAGGCCGACGATCATCGCCATTAGCAGAAGATTGGAGCCGCCATAGCTGATGAAGGGCAGCGACATGCCCTTGGTCGGCAGCAGGCCGGTGACCACTCCGAGGTTGATGATGGCCTGGAGGGTGAGCAGGAGCAGCGATCCGGCCACGAGCAGGAACTGAAAGAGATTCGGCGCGCGCCGCAGGTGCAGGATTCCGGCAAGGAAGATCAGCAGGAAGGCGATGACCACCGCGAGGGTGAAGGTGAGCCCCAGCTCCTCGCCGACGATGGCGAAGATGAAGTCGGTGTGCGCCTCGGGCAGAAAGGCCATCTGCTGCCGCCCGTTGCCGATGCCCACCCCTTCGACTCCACCGGCCCCGAAGGCGAGAATCGCCTGCCAGAGCTGATAGGCGCCATCGCTGCGATTGGCCTCGACATCGAGAAAGGAGGTGATGCGCGCAAGCCGCACCGGATCGAGGTAGATGGCGAGCGAGAGGAGCCCGGCTCCGGCGAGCACGCTGGGCACGAGATAGAGCAGCCGCACGCCCGCGAGCAGCATCATCGTCGTCCCCACCGCGCCGGTGAGCATCGCCGTGCCGAAATCGGGCTCGAGCAGGATCAACAGGCAGAAAACGCCCACACCGGCCAGCGGCAGGGCGAACCCTCGCCAGAAGGTGCGGATCCGGGAGAGATTGGCCGAAAGGTAGTGGGCCAGGCCGAAAACCATGACGAGCTTGGCGAATTCGGAGACCTGCAGCCGCCCGATGCCGATATCGAGCCAGCGGCGGCTGCCGTTGACCTCCACGCCCACGCCCGGGATCGCCACCGCCACGAGCCCGAGGAGCGCGATCGCGACAAACCACCAGGTGAGCGCGCGCAGTTTCTCGAGATTGACCCGCGCGGCGAGAAACCCCACCAGCAGCGCCACGCCCAGCCAGGTGATCTGCTTGCGCACGTAGAAGTAGGGATCGCTCTGGTAGGACTGGCTCGCGCTGAAGAGGACGGTGAGGCCGAGCAGCGTGAGCCCGATCGCGCAGACAAGGATGAGCGAGGCGGGATTGACGAGCTGATGGAATCGCGCGGCCACGGTGGATTCTCCCCGTGGGGCGTTCGCGCGTGCTTCCCTGCTCTTTCGACTGCGGCTCATGGTCGTCTCGATGGCGCCTGGATGGACGGGGTGGCGGTCAGGGTTGCGGGACGGGCTCGTCGATGGGGACGACCGGAGCGTCGAGCACGTCGGGCGGGATGAGATCGTCGAGATCGCCGGTGACGGGCTCGGTGGCCGGCGTATCCTCGGGTGCCGGCTCGGTCTCGCTCGGCGTCACCGCCGTGGCCGGCGGCGGTGCGGCAGATTCGGCGGCGCGCGGCGCGGTGAAGGGCCGCTGTTCGGAGGGCACCTGGCCGCTGCCGACGGCCTCGTATCCAGGAATCACGAGCACCTGCCCGGCCCGGACGCGGCGCGGATCGGTGATGCCGTTGACCTCCATGAGGTCGCGAACGCTGACGTCGAACTTGCGTGCGATGGCGCCGAGGGTATCGCCCCGCTGCACCGTGACGGTGACCCCGCCCGTCGGCACGGCCTCGCGGGCCGGTCCCGGCGCCGGTCCGGCCGCGCCACCGGGGACGACGAGCACCTGGCCGATCTGGATGACATCGGAGGTGAGATTGTTGATCTTTTTCAACGCGGCGACGGTGGTGCCGTTGCGCGCGGCGATTTTCGAGAGGGAGTCTCCCGGCTTGACCGTGTAGGTGGAGGTGGCGGCCGCCGAAGTGACGGAAGCCGCGCCGGCCGGGGCCGCCGAGGGCGAGACCGCGGCGCCGGCGGGAATTTTGAGCACGTCTCCGGGCTTGAGGGAATCGGCCTTCACGCCGGGATTGGCGGCGACGATCTCGCCCACGGTGGTGTTGAAGGCCCGGGAGATCCGCCAGAGGCTGTCGCCCGGCTTGACGGTGTATTCAGTCAGCGCGGGCGCCGCGCCGGCCGCGGGCTGGGCCGGGGCCGCGGATTGTGAGGAAAAGCTCGATACGCCCCCGATGAACTCATCGGGATTGGCCGGGCGGCTCGGCGCGGCGCGCACGCGCTCGGCCGGCGTCAGCCCGGTCAGCGGCGCGGCGGAGGCCGTGGCGTAGCCCGAGGCCGGCGTGGGCGTGAGCGCGGAGCCGCTGCCGGCATAGCCGGTCGCAGCGGGCTGGTTTGTCCAGTTCTCGGCAGCGGCCACCGGCGCCGGCGCCGCCTCCTGCGGCTCGGCTGTCTCGACGGGCTTTTGCGGCGTCGATTGGCAGCCGGGGCTGAGGAAGAAGACGGTCAGCAGCACAATGTGCAGCGCGAGAACCATCCCGAAGACTTTGATGAGTTTCATAACGGCGTGCAGGCCCCCATGGGAGCGGGGCGGTTTGAGTTGTGAGTGCGGGCGCCGTCGCCGGCGGCCCGATGGTTTGCGGCGAGCTGCGCCACCGCGGCCTCGAACTGGCGGCCGCGATCCTCGTAGCTCTTGAACAGATCAAAACTGGCGAATCCCGGGCTGAGCACAACATTGTCCCCGCGCACCGCCCGGGAAAAGGCGCGCTCGGTGGCTTCGCGCAGGGTGTTGCAGCGGATGACCGGAACGGCCTCTGCTCGGAGAAGCCGCTCGAGCTCGTCCGCGGTTTCCCCGAGGACGAAGGCATGGCGCACGTGCGGCGCGCTGCGGCGGATGAAACCGGCGATGTCGCCGCCCTTCGAACGCCCGCCGAGGATCCAGAGCACCGGCCGGGAGAAGCGCCGCAACGCCGCTTCGGCGGCGTGGAAGTTGGTGGCCTTCGAATCGTTCCAGAAGGTGACGCCGGCGACTTCGTCCACCGGCTGGAGCCGATGGGCCGCGAGCCGGAAGGATCGGGCCGCCGCCAGCAGCGTGTCCGGCTCGAGCCCCATCGCCTGCCAGAGCGCCCGGGCGAGCAGGAAGTTCTCCCGCTGCGGCGCTTCCGCGAAGACCGTCCCGGCCAGGGCGTCCCGAAGCTCCGGCCGCGGGCCGAAGTCGACCGCCCCCTCCACCGGCAGCTCAAAGCCGAAGGCCGCCGCGGCATCCCGCACGGCCGGGCCATAGAGCAAACGCCGCTCGCGCGTGCGATGCAGCAGGTTGAGTTTCGCCCGGAAGTAAGCCTCGGGCGAACCGTGGCGCTCGAGATGGTCCTCGGCGTAGTTGCTCCACAACGACCAATCGGCCTCGAAAAACCGCAGGCTTTCCGCCTGAAAGGAACTGACCTCGCAGACGGCGATCGTTTCCGCCCGGCCGGGTTCGGCCGTCACGACCTCGCTGAAGGCACGGCCGATATTGCCGGCCACCCGCACATCCAGCCCGGCCTCGCGCAGGCCGTGGCCGAGCAGCTGGCAGATGGTGGTTTTGCCGTTGGTGCCGGTGACGGCCAGGATCCGGCCGGGCCAGGCGAGCGCGGCAAAATCGAGTTCGCCGAGCACTTCGCAGCCGGCCGAACGCGCGCAGCGGATCCAGGGATGGGTGAGCGCAAAGCCCGGACTGAAGACGGCGAGCCCGTGCCGGCCCGCGGCCGTGGCGGTGAACTCCCGTCGCGCGGGGACGTCCGCCTCGCGATCGTAGATGACCGCCTCGCCGCCCAGCGCCGCCACCAGCGAGGCAGCCGCACGCCCGCTCACCCCGCCGCCGAAGATGGCGACAGGCTTGTCGAGCAGGTGCTGGAGCCAATCTGGGATGGACGGTTTCATCGCGGGCTCAACGCAGTTTGAGAGTTCCCAGGCCGGCGAGGGCGAAGATCAGCGAGAGGATCCAGAAGCGGATCACGACCTTCGACTCCGCCCAGCCGAGCAGTTCGAAATGATGGTGGATGGGCGCCATCCGGAACACGCGGCGCCCCGTGCTCTTGAAGGACACGACCTGAATGATGACCGAGAGCGCCTCCATGACAAAAATACCTCCCACGATCACCAGCGTGAGCGGCTGGTGGACCAGAAAGGCCACTATACCCACAAGTCCGCCCAGCGCGAGCGATCCGGTGTCGCCCATGAAAACTTCCGCGGGATGGGCGTTGAACCAGAGGAACCCCAGCCCGGCGCCGACGAGCGCGCCGCACAGCACGGTCAGCTCCCCCACCCCCGGCACCCAGGAGATGAGCAGATAGTCGGCGATGATGGCGTGACCGGCGGCGTAGGCCATGATCGCGTAGGTCAGCGCCACGGTGATGGTGCACCCGATCGCAAGACCGTCCACCCCGTCGGTGAGGTTGATCGCGTTGCTCGAACCCACGAGCACGAGGAAAAGGAAGCCCGCGAGAAACCACAGCGGCATCGACTCGATCAGCGGGGTCTTCACAAACGGCACCCACAATTCGCGCACCCGATCACGGCTGTCGGGATGATAGAGCAAGAGGGCGAGCACCAGCAGCGTGACCGCGCTCTGCCACAGGAGCTTGCCTCGCGAGGAGACGCCGCGGGAGTTGCGTTTGACCACCTTCAGGTAGTCATCGAGGAAGCCCAGCGCCGTGAGTCCGCTGTAGACGAACAGGGCGGCGCCGACGAAGACGTTCATGCGCGCCCATAACAGCGTGCTCACGGTGACCGCGGCATAGATGAGCAGGCCGCCCATCGTCGGCGTGTTTTTCTTCCCGGCATGGCGCTCGGCGAGTTTGCCGACCTCGGCGGCGTCGCGCAGGCTCTGGGTGAAACTGATCCGCCGCAACCACTCGATGAGCCGCGGGCCGAAGATGAAACAAATCATCAGCGCCGTGCCCGCCCCGAGCAGGGTGCGCAGGGTGATGAACCGCAGCAAACGCAGCGGTCCGAAAATCTCCTCGAACTCTGCCAGGTGGGTCAGCATCAGGCCGCCGTCTCCCCGGTTTCCGCGGCCTGGCTGTCCAGACCGTCGACGAATGTCTCCAGCGCGTAGCGCCGGCTCCCCTTCAAAAAGATCGCGCCCTCGAATCCCGCGACCAGTTCGCGCACCTCCTCGGGCTCCGGATTGACGAGAATCGCCGCCCCGGGCACGTGCTCGCGCGCGCCTTCGGCCAGCGCGGCCGCATGGGTGCCGAGCACGACGAGCCGATCCTGCGGCCGCACCGGCCAGTGGCGTCCGGTGCGGCGGTGCAGCGCCTCCGCGTCGGCGCCCAGCTCTTCCATGCAGCCGATCACAAAGAGGCGCGGCGCCTCCTCCGGAGCGATGCCGAGAAACGCCTCGAGCGCGTCGGCCATCGAGGCGGGATTGGCATTGTAGCAATCCAGGTAGAGAAGGCGGTTCCCTTGCTCGATGATGGTTCCGCGCAGGCGCGAGGGCCGCCACGCCGGAAGTCGCTGCCGTATCCTCTCTTCCGACACCCCGAGGTGCAGGGCCGCGACGATGGCGAGGGCGGCGTTGCCCGCCATGCCGAGCGTGGTCCGCCGCATGGCGAATTCCTCGAGCCTTCCGCGCCAGGAAACACAGATCTCTGTGGCGTGCTCCCGCTGCCGCACCGCCACGGCAACCGGCTCGGCCCAGGCGGGAAGCGCCTCCGCCGCCTCCCGAATGCCCACGGTGACGAATGCCGGGCCGCCGAGATTGCGAAAGGCCG
>RFJS01000094.1 GCA_003694825.1 Verrucomicrobiota bacterium
CTGGTGCGGGCGGCGGGAATCGAACCCGCCTCTCAAGCTTGGGAAGCTCGCATTCTACCGATGAACTACGCCCGCAGGTTCAGACGGGGGAAGTAGAGAACGCCTCGGCGCGCGTTTCGCAATCACAAATAATCGCGCCTGCCTTCGAGCGCGCTTTTCAGCGTGACCGGGTCGGCGAAGACGACCCCTCCGCCACTGGGCAGGCCGAACCCGATGCGGGAAATCCGGACGTTGCTGCCGGCAAGTTGATCGCTGAGCCAGTGGCACGTGGCCTCGCCTTCGACGTCGTTGGAGAGGGCAAGGATCACTTCCCGGACCTCATCGGAGCCCGCGCGCTCGAGCAGCGGGGCGATGTTGAGCGCGTCGGGCCCAACGCCCCGAATCGGGGCGAGCTTTCCCTGCAGGACATGGTAGAGCCCCCGGTAGGAGCCGGAGCGTTCCATGGCGATGAGGTCCGGCACGTGTTCGACGACGCAGATCGACGCCCGATCCCGGTTCGGGTCGGCGCAGATCGCGCACAGTTCGCCCTCGGCGATGTTTCCGCAGCGCGTGCAGGGCCGGACGCTCCCGGCCGCTTCACGCAGCGCGGCGACGAGCGATTCGAGCGACTCGGGCTTCTCGACGAGCAAATGCAGGGCGATGCGCTCGGCGGAGCGATAGCCCAGCCCCGGCAGGCGCTTGAGAACATCGAGCAGGCGATCGAAGGCGGGAGTCACGGCAAAACGGCGGCTCGCCCCGCCCGGCTCACATCAACCCCGGGAGATTGAAGCCGGAGGTAACCTTCGCCATCTCACTCTCGTTGTAGGCGCGGGCCTTGGCGGCGGCTTCCTGGACCGCCTGCAGCACGGTTTCGCTGACAAACTGGGCGTCCTCTTTGAGGAACTCCGGATCGAGTTCGAGCGCGAGGAATTCGCCCGCACCGTTGATGCGGATCTTCACAGCGCCCCCGCCGGCGGAGATGTCGAGTTCGTGCTCGGCGATGCGTTTCTGCGTTTCCGCCAGCTCGCGCTGCATTTTCTGAGCCTGTTTGAGGAGTTTGCCTACACCTGCCATGACTTGTGATTGCGGTTTCCGCCACGCTCCGGCGAGCCGGGCCGGCGGTCAAGGGAGATCGACCGGGATCCCCTCCTCCACGAAGACCTGTCGATATCCCGCTCGAAAGTCCGGGAAGCGCGGCCGCCATCCCAGCTCGCGCCGGATGCGCTGGTTGCTGACAAATCGATCCGGCACCGGACCGCTGCGCCCACGGAGCCGGCCGGATTCCCGCGCGCCGCTGTCGCCGAAGAGTGGCGGCGGCGCACCGACCGCCCGGGCGAGCCAGGCCGCCACGTCGGCTTTGGTGGCTGCCTCGTCGGACGACACGTTGTAGATCCGGTCAGCGATCGCCGGCGGCGCGTCGAGGCAGGCCAACACGGCAGCGGCGGCGTCGTCGCGGTGAATGACGTTGAGGCGGTTTCCGCCCTTGCCGGGGAAGCGCCCGGCGCCGCCCCGAATCTGATCGAGCATGTAGTGGCGCCCGGGGCCATACAGCGCGGTAAGCCGCAGGATGAACCACCGGCGGAAGCATCGCGACTCGCGGATAAGCCGTTCCGCCTCGAGCAGAGGCTCGGCCACCTCCGTTCTGCCCCCCACGGGAGAATCCTCGGTGACGACTTCACCGCGGTGCTGCGCGTAGACACTCGCCGATCCGGTATAGACGAAAGTCCCGCATCGGCGCGTCGCCGCCCACCGCAGGATGCTCTGCGTTCCCTCGACATAAGAAGCCCAATAACCGGGAAGCCCGCCACCGGCCGAGCTGACGCAGTTGACCACATACTCGAATTCATCCTCGGGCAGCCGGGCATGCCACGCGTCGGACGAAAGCTCCCCCTGCACCATATGCACGCCCTCCCGGGAGAGCTGCTCAACCGCATCGGCGTTGCGGGTCACCCCCCAGACCGTCCACCCGCGCGCGATAGCCTCCCGCGCGATTCGCGCGCCGAGATAACCACAGCCGAAGATGACAAGGCGGGGCTGGTGTGAGGACGCGGCGCTCTGAAGGTCGTCCAGCATGATCTTCTGAAAACGTATCGAAAAACAAGGGGCTGAGTCTTGTGCCAGGCAAGCATTCCCGCCACTTTCCCGAGAGTATGATTCTGGCGAGCAAACGAGCACTGGTTCTTGTCTTCGATGGGGTCGAGGAGGTCGAGGTGGTCACGCCGATCGATCTTCTCCGACGCGCCGGCGTCCACGTCACGGTGGCAGCGGTCGGGAGCCAGTTGGAGGTGACCGGGCGCAACGGCATTCGGCTGGGCGCCGACTGCCTGTTGGCCGACGTGAAGGACGATGATCTTTACGATGCCTTCGTCATACCGGGCGGTCCGGGGGTTGCCGAAGTGCGCAAGGTGACGCGCGTCGGAATGCTGGCGAAGCGTCACGCCGAGGCCGGCGCGTTTGTCGCCGCAATCTGTGCCGCCCCCACCCTGCTCAATGACGTTCAGCTCCTCGACGAGCGGCGCCACACCGCCCACTTTTCGGTGAAGAGTGAACTGCCGAACCTCGATGAAACGGTCCCGGTCATCCGGGATCACAACATCATCACCTCCCGCGGCGCCGGCACGGCCGTTCACTTCGCCCTCGAGCTCATCACGGCCCTCGTATCCGAGGAGGCGGCACACGAAGTCGCCCGGTCCATCTGCTGGACGAACTGAATACACTCATGGAAAAGCACTACGATTTCGTCGCCATCGGCGGCGGCAGCGCCGGATTCAACGCCGCGGTCGCCGCCCTGGAGCACACCGACCGCGTCGCCCTCATCGACGGAGCCTCCGAACTCGGGGGCCTTTGCATCCTGCGGGGCTGCATGCCGTCGAAAACCCTCATCCACGTGGCCGACACCATGCACCACATCCGCAATGCCGGCCGCCTCGGCATCGAGGTCGGCTCGGCGACGGTCAACATGCGCGCCGTGCGCGAACGCGAGCGCCGGATCATCGGCGAGTTCGCCGACTACCGGGTGCAGGCGATGCAAAAGGCAAAGTTTGACCTGCTCCGCCATCAGGCCCGCTTCGTGGGGCCGAACCGGCTCGAGCTGGACAACGGCGATGTGATCGTGGGTGAGAAGATCCTCATCGGTACCGGATCGGTGGTTTCCTGGCCCGATATTCCGGGACTGAGAGAATCGAAACCCTGGACCAGTGACGATGTCCTCGAGCTCGACTTCGTCCCCGAGAGCGTGATCGTGCTCGGTGGCGGCGTGGTCGCCTGCGAGCTGGCGCAATACCTGGCCCGCATGGGGACCCGCGTCATCCAGGTCCAGCGGAGCCCTGTCCTGCTCAAGGAGATGCCGGCCGATGCCGCCAGTGTCGTGGCCCAGGCGTTTCGTGATGAGGGCATCGACCTGTATACCGGCACGCGCCTGCAGAGCGTGGAGTTCGACGGCATCGAATACACCGTTCGGTTCGAACACGACGGCGAGGTCATGGAACGCCGTGCGCGGCATTGCCTCAACGCCCTTGGCCGCACTCCCAACACCGCGTCGCTCAATCTCGAAGCCGCGGGCATTGAGCGGCTCGATTCCGGACACATCCGCACCAACGCCTATCAGCAGACGACCAATCCGTCCGTCTACGCCGCCGGCGATTGCGCCGGGCCCTTCGAGATCGTCCATGTGGCCATTCAGCAGGCCACTGTCGCCGTCCGCCATGCCTTTGGCCGCGATCCGGAACCGATCGACTACAGTGCCATCCTCCAAGTTGTCTTCACGGATCCCCAGGTGGCGACGGTGGGCAAGAGCGAGGACGAGCTTCGCCGCACCGGCACTCCGTATCTGTCCGCCTCATACCCGTTCGACGATCACGGAAAGTCGATTCTCATGGAAGCGACATACGGGTTCGTGAAAGTCCTCGCCGATCCGGCGGACGGGCGCATCCTCGGCGCCGAGATTGTGGGCCGGGATGCCGGGGAGATGATCCACGTCTTTGCGGTCGCGGTCGCCAATCGCCTGACGGCGCACGACCTGCTGAAGACGCCCTGGTATCACCCGACGATGACGGAAATCGTCACCTATCCGCTCGAGGAAATCGCCGAAAACCTCGCGGACTGAAGATTGCCCGAGGCACCCGCCCGCGCGCGGCGGGCGCTGAAACCGCATCGCATTCCGCCCGGTCCCAACTGCCGCGGTCAATGCGCGGCCGCGGTTCGGATCGCTTCGGCGACATCGATGCGCCCCTCGTAGACCGCCTTTCCCGTGATCACGCCGAGGAGATTCGGAAACTCGGTGGCCATGGCCGCGAGCGTCTCGACGTGCCCCATGGTCGCGACGCCACCCGAGGCGATGACACGGCACGGCACGGCCGCGAGCAGTTCCCGCAGCGCGGGAAAGTTTGGCCCAGTCAACATGCCATCCGTGGCGATGTCCGTGTAGATCAGCGTCGCCACACCGATGTCGGTCATCTTCCGGGCCAGATCGAGCGCGGACGTCTCCGTAACCTCGACCCACCCGCGCACGGCAACCCGGCCGTCCCGGGCATCGATCCCGACCGCGACCTGGTCGCCGTGTCGGTCGACGAGACGACGGACGAAGTCGGGGTCTTCCGCCGCGCGGGTTCCGATCACGACCCGGCTGACCCCGCCGTCGAGCACCCGCTCGACCGTGGCCTCGTCACGCAAGCCGCCCCCGAGCTGCACCTTGACGCCCGTGGCCGCGATGGCCGCGACGGCCCGCGCGTTCTCTGGTGATCCGCTGAAGGCACCGTCCAGATCGACGACATGCACCCACTCGGCGCCGGCCTCCCGGAACTTCCGCGCCATGGCCGCCGGATCATCCGAATAGACGGTCTCGGCATCGGCACGCCCCTGCAGGAGGCGGACACAGCGGCCGCCGCGCAAATCGATGGCAGGAAAAACGATCATGCCAGTTTCGTGGCGGATCTCCGCGTGCGCGTCCAATCACAAGTCCGGAGAAATCCGCCGGCCGCCGCCGCAGAATCGCGTTTCGTCACAGGAACGAATCTGTCAGTGTTCCGCGCCATGAAGAAAGCATCCCCGCCGAAATTCCTTCGCGAACTGCTCGAGGCGCGCAGCCCCTCGGGCTACGAGCACGAGGCCCAGGCCGTCTGGGATCATCATGTCGGCTCCGTTGCCGACGAGACGCGGCGCGACGCCATGGGCAATCGCATCTCCGTGCTCAATCCCAAGGGCGACCCGGTGCTGATGTTTGCCGGCCACATCGACGAACTCGGGCTCATCATCACCCACGTCGACAAGCAGGGGTTTCTCTATTTCAAACCGATCGGAGGCCACGACCGCAGCCTGATTTCCGGACGCCGGGTCGTGATCCAGTCACGGAAGGGCCCGGTGCTCGGTGTCACCGGCAAGCGCGCGATCCACACCATGACTCAGGACGAGCGGGGCAAGGTGCCCGAGCTGCATCACATGTGGATCGATATCGGCGCACGCGACCGGGAGGACGCACTCAAGCGGGTCTCCATCGGTGATGTCGCGACCTACGACGTCGGCATCGATCCGGTCTACCGAAGCGTCGCAACGGCCCGCGCCTTTGACAACAAGGCCGGTGCCTACGTCGTCGGCGAAACGCTCATCCGGCTGTCCGAGGCGCGCAAGCATCTCGCCGCCCGCGTCGTTTCCGTTGCGACGACGCAGGAGGAGATCGGTGTTCGCGGCGCGACCACGGCCGCGTATTCGGTCAATCCGCACGTGGCGATCGCCGTGGATGTCACGCATGCCACCGACCACCCGGACAGCGATCATCGCAAGCTCGGCGACGTGCGCCTCGGGGGTGGTCCGGTCGTCTGCCGGGGTCCCAACATCAACCCATGGGTGCTCGAGCGCATCGAAACCTGCGCAAAGAAAGAGAAGATCGACATCCAATATGAAGCCGATCCCCGCCCCACCGGGACGGACGCCCGGGCCATTCAGATCGGGCGCGAAGGTGTGGCCACCGGCCTGGTTTCGATTCCGCTGCGCTACATGCACACCCCCTGCGAAATGGTCGACCTCGAGGATGTGGAGAACTGTATCCGCCTCCTGGTGGCATTTGCGCTCTCGCTGAAGCCCGGCGAATACGGACACTGGTGATCGATATCCCGGGGCGGGTCGAATAGAGCGCCCGCGAGGACCCGCCGGGCGTTTTCGACGGGCGGTGAATCGGCGGCGCAAGTGCCGGCCCGCGCTCCCGGCCGCCTGACTTGAAAGGGGAAACGAAAAGCGGCGCCCTCTCGAGGGGCGCCGCTTGCAAATGGGCGACACGCAGTCGCGAAGGTCGGGCGTGGATCAGTAGTCCATGCCGCCCATGCCACCGGGACCACCGGCCGGAGCGTTGGACTCCTTCTTCTCCGGAATCTCGGTGATCATGCACTCGGTGGTGAGCAGCAGACCGGCGATCGAGGCGGCGTTCTGCAGAGCCGAACGCGTCACCTTGGTCGGGTCGACAACACCGGCCTTCACGAGATCGACATACTCGCCGGTGGCCACGTTGTAGCCTTCGGAGCCCTTGCGCTTGAGGATCTCCTGGACCACCACGGAACCCTCGACGCCGGCATTGCGGCAGAGGTGGCGGACCGGGAACTCGAGCGCACGGCGGACGATGGCGGCGCCGATGGCCTCGTCACCCTCGAGCTTGAGCTCGTCGATAGCGCCGATGCTGCGCAGCAGGGCGACGCCACCACCGGGGACGATACCCTCCTCGACAGCCGCGCGGGTCGCGTGCAGGGCGTCCTCGACGCGGGCCTTCTTCTCCTTCATGTCGGGCTCGGTCGCGGCACCGACATTGATGACGGCGACACCGCCGGCGAGCTTGGCGAGGCGCTCCTGGAGCTTCTCGCGGTCGTAGTCGGAGGTGGTCTCCTCGATCTGGCGACGGATCTGCTTCACGCGGCCCTGGATGTCGGCGGCGGAGCCGGCACCCTCGACGATCGTGGTATTCTCCTTGTCCACGGTGACGCGCTTGGCGCGGCCGAGGTCGGAGAGCTGCACGTTCTCGAGCTTGATGCCGAGATCTTCAGTGATGCAACGGCCACCGGTGAGGATCGCGATGTCCTCGAGCATGGCCTTGCGACGATCGCCGAAGCCGGGAGCCTTGACGGCGCAGGCGTTGAGCGTGCCGCGGATCTTGTTCACCACCAGGGCGGCGAGCGCCTCGCCCTCGACCTCCTCGGAGATGATAAGGAAGGGCTTGCCGGTCTTGGCGACGGCCTGGAGCAGCGGGAGCAGATCGTTGAGGTTGGAGATCTTCTTCTCGTGGATGAGGATGTAGGGATCCTCGAGCACCGCCTCCATGGTTTCGGAGTTGGTGGCGAAATACGGGCTCTGGTAGCCCTTGTCGAACTGCATGCCCTCGACGACATCGAGGGTCGTCTCGATCGACTTGGCCTCTTCGACCGTGATCGTGCCGTCCTTGCCGACCTTGTCCATGGCCTCGGCGATGATGTCGCCGATGGTGCTGTCCCAGTTGGCGGAGACGGTGGCCACCTGACGGATCTCCTCGCGATCCTCGACCTTCTTGGAGATCTTCTGGAGGTTGGCGACGACGGCGTCGACAGCCTTGTCGATACCGCGCTTGAGGTAGACCGGGTTGGAGCCGGCGGTCACATTCTTGAGACCCTCGCGGTAGATGGCCTCGGCGAGAACGGTGGCGGTAGTGGTGCCGTCACCTGCGATATCCGAGGTCTTCGAGGCGACTTCGCGCACCATCTGAGCGCCCATGTTTTCATACGGGTCGGGCAGCTCGATTTCTTTGGCCACGGTCACGCCGTCCTTGGTGACGGTCGGCGAACCGAACTTTTTGTCGATAATGACATTGCGGCCTTTCGGGCCGAGCGTGACGGTCACCGCCTTGGCCAGGGTCTCGACGCCCTTGAGGACCTTCTGGCGGGCGGATTCATCGAACAGGAGTTGTTTTGCAGACATGATTATTCAGCGATTTGCAGGTTGTTTTTTGAGAAAGGCAGGATGTCGGGTTATTCGGTGATCACGCCGAGGATGTCATCCTCGCGGAGCAGGACGTATTTCTCGTCGTCCAGCTTCACCTCCGTGCCGCCATACTTGCTGATCAGCACGCGGTCACCGACCTTGACCTCGAATTCCTGAGCCTTGCCGTTCTCATCTTTCTTGCCGGTGCCAAGGGCGATCACCTCAGCCTGCTGAGGCTTTTCCTTGGCCGTATCGGGGATGATGATACCCCCGCGGCTCTGCTCTTTCTCCTCGATGTGCTTCACGAGGACGCGGTCTCCGATGGGTTTGATTTTCACGCTCATATGTCAGTGTATCAGTGGATTGGAGTTGGATTGTTGAGAAGAGAGGCCGCCGGACGATGGACGCCCCGGCGGCGAAAAACGTGTTGAGGATCACTTCTTGTCGTCGTCGACGACCTCGAAGTCCGCATCGACGACATCATCCTTGCCGCCGCTCGAGGACTTCTTCTGCTCTTCCTGCGCTGGCGGCGGAGGCGGCGTGCCGGCTTCACCGCCGGCTGCCTGGGCCGCCTGCTGGGCCTGGGCGTAGAGCTCGGCGCCGACCTTCTGAAGGTTTTCGAGGGCTTTCTTCATGCGCTCGGTGTCCTCGCTTTCGAGGTCCTTCTTCGCATCGGCCACCGCAGCCTCGATCGGCCCCTTCTTCTCTGCCGGCAGCTTGTCTCCGGACTCCTTGAGGAGCTTTTCGAGCTGGTAGATGGTGGAGTCGAGGGTGTTCTTCGTCTCGACCGCTTCGCGCTTCTTGCGGTCTTCCTCGGCATGCATCTCGGCCTCCTTGGTCATCCGCTCGACCTCCTCCTTGGTCAGGCCGGAGGAGCCGGTGATGGTAATCTTCTGATCGCGGCCGGTGCCGAGATCCTTGGCAGAGACGTTGAGGATGCCGTTGGCGTCGATGTCGAACGTGACCTCGATCTGCGGCACACCGCGCGGCGCCGGCGGGATGCCGTCGAGATGGAATGTTCCGAGAACCTTGTTGTCGCGGGCCATCGGCCGCTCACCCTGCAGAACACGGATCTCAACCGACGGCTGGTTGTCGCTGTAGGTCGAGAAGATCTGAGACTTGCGCGTCGGGATCGTCGTGTTGCGCGGTATCATCGGCGTGGCGACACCGCCGGCGGTCTCGATGCTGAGCGTGAGGGGCGTCACATCGAGCAGGAGGACATCGCGCACGTCTCCCTTGAGGACCGCACCCTGGATGGCCGCACCGATGGCGACGACCTCGTCCGGATTGACGCCCTGGTGGGGCTTCTTGCCCGCGAGTTCGGTCGCGAGTTCGACGACCTTCGGCATGCGGGTCATACCACCGACGAGGACGAGCTCATCGATGTCATTCGTGGTGAGCTCGGCGTCTTTCAGACAGGCCTTGAACGGACCGACACAACGCTCGAAGAGGTGGTCGCAGATCTGCTCCATCTTGGCCCGGGTGAGCTGCATGCTCAGGTGCTTCGGGCCGGAAGCGTCCGCCGTGATGAACGGCAGGTTGATGTCGTAGGTCTGCGTCGAGGAGAGCGCGATCTTGGCCTTCTCGGCCTCCTCCTTGAGGCGCTGCAGCGCCATCGGATCGGAGCGCAGATCGATGCCGTTCTCCTTTTTGAATTCCTCGATCATCCAGTTGATGATCGCCTCGTCCCAGTTGTCGCCACCGAGGTGGGTGTCGCCGTTGGTCGCCTTCACCTCGAAGACGCCGTCGCCGATCTCGAGGATGGAGATGTCGAATGTGCCGCCACCGAGGTCGAAGACGGCGATCTTCTCATCCTTCTTCTTGTCGAGACCATAGGCGAGCGACGCCGCCGTCGGCTCGTTGATGATACGCAGCACCTCGAGGCCGGCGATCTTGCCGGCATCCTTGGTGGCCTGGCGTTGCGAATCGTTGAAGTAAGCCGGCACGGTGATCACGGCCTGGGTGATCGTCTCGCCGAGGTATTTCTCCGCGTCGGCCTTCAGCTTCGCGAGGATGAACGAGGAGATCTGCTGCGGCGAGAACTGCTCGGTCTTGTCACCGACCTGCACCTCGACCCACGCGTCTCCGTTCTTCGCCTCGATCACCTTGTAGGGAAGGTTGGCCGCTTCTTCGCGAACCTCGCTGAAGCGTCGCCCGATGAGGCGCTTCGCCGAAAAAATCGTGTTCTTCGGGTTGGTGACCGCCTGACGCTTGGCCGCCTGGCCGACGAGGCGCTCACCGTTCTTCGTGAAAGCGACAACGGATGGCGTGGTCCGCGCACCCTCGGCATTCGGAATCACAACCGGCTCACCACCCTCCA
>RFJS01000539.1 GCA_003694825.1 Verrucomicrobiota bacterium
AGCGCCATCGCGACGAACCGTTCTTCCTTTTCTTCGCTTCGCACGACATCCACGTGCCGCGCATGCCGCATGAGCGCTTCCAGGGAAAGTCCGCGCTCGGCTATCGCGGCGACGCCATCCTCGAGCTCGACTGGTCCGTGGGGCGTCTCATGGACGCGCTCGACGAGCTCGGCATCGCTGAAAACACCCTCGTCGTCTTCTGCTCCGACAACGGCCCCGTCCTCGACGACGGCTACAAGGACGGCGCCGTCGAGAAAAACGGCGATCACCGTCCGGCCGGCGGCTTCAAGGGCGGCAAATACAGCGTCTACGAGGGGGGCACGCGCACGCCGTTCATCGTGCGGTGGAAGGGACACGTGCAGCCGGGCGTTTCCGACGCGCTCGTCTGCACCATCGACCTCGGGGCGAGCTTCGCCTCGCTCGTCGGCGTGGACGTGCCCGAGGACGCGCTCCCGGACAGCTTCGACGTGCTCGACGCTCTCCTCGGGCGCCCAGGCGCCAGGGGCCGCGACCATCTCGTGCAGCAGGACAACGGCAACCGCGGCAACTTCGGCTATCGCTCGGGGCGGTGGAAGCTCACCATCCACCCCTCCGGCCGGGCCTACAACACCGTCGTCGAGCAGAAACTGGCCTGGAACGACGTGCCGCCGGAGCAGCTTTTCGACCTCGAGTCGGATCCGGGCGAGACCACCGACTTGAGCGCCAGACACCCGGAGATCCTCGCCCGCCTCAAGGCCGAGCTGCAGGCCATCATCGATCGCGGTCGCAGCCGGCCTTGAGCGCCTGCGGGCCGGCGCGGCGTCCCTCCAGCAGGGAGCGGCGCCCGCCGGTGCCCATGCGCGCCTGCATCATCGCCTCTTCGCGCATCAGCGCCGGGCCGGCGATGCCCGGCCGCGCGGGACAGGCCGGGTGTTGGTCAGTGTCCGCGCGTTGTATGCGGGGGGCTGACGCACAGACTTCACGTTCGCTCAACAGTCATGCTCGACGGCGGCTGCTCGACATGTCCTTCTGGACTGTTGACCTGACCAATCCCCGATCCGCCTGATGAACGGAATCCAACGATACACCAAAATCGTCGCAACGCTCGGACCGGCCACCCAGTCCAAGGAAATGCTCACCAGCCTCATCCGGGCTGGGGTCGATATCATGCGTCTCAACATGGCGCACGCTTCCCACAAGTGGGTCGATGACGCCATGTGGTTCATCCGCGAGGCCTCGGCCGAGGTGGGCCGTGAAGTGGCCGTCATGATGGACGTCAAGGGCCCTGAGATCCGCACCGGCGTGGTCGAGGAGCCGATCACCGTCAACGAGGGGGACGCTTTCGAGTTTTACATCGAGCAGGCGGCGCCCACCGGCGACTGCCCGGCCGTTTCGGTCAACTACCCGGGACTCCCGAACGACTTGAGCGTGGGCGACACCGTGCTCGTGGACAGCGGCCTGATC
This sequence comes from Verrucomicrobiota bacterium, assembly GCA_003694825.1. GTDB lineage: Bacteria > Verrucomicrobiota > Verrucomicrobiia > Opitutales > Opitutaceae > J108. Next base: position 1,444 of record RFJS01000539.1, read on the forward strand.
CGCATGAAAGTCACCGGGAAGAGTGAGACGCACGTGCGTTGCGAAGTCCTCACGCCGGGGCGCATCACCTCGAAGCGGCACATCAATCTTCCCGGCGTCTTCGTGAAACTCCCCGCGCTCACCGAAAAGGACGAGGAAGACCTGCGCGCCGGCATCCGCGCCGGCATCGATTTCGTGGCGCTCTCCTTCGTCCGCCAGGGGGAGGACATCCGCACCCTGCGCAAGTGGCTCTGCAATGCCGGCTCAAACGCCCGCATCATCGCCAAGATCGAGGACCAGGCGGGCGTGCGCAACATGCGCGAAATCATCGAGGAGGCGGACGGCGTCATGGTCGCCCGCGGCGACCTGGGCATCGAGGTCGAATACCACAAGCTCCCCCTGATCCAGCGCGACATCGTTCGCGCCTGCGCCGAGGCCGGCAAACCGGTCATCATCGCCACGCACCTGCTCGAAAGCATGGTCAGCTCGCCGATGCCGACCCGGGCGGAGATCTCCGACGTCTCCAACTCCATCCGCGAGCAGGTCGACGCCGTCATGCTCTCCGGTGAGACCACCATCGGCAAATACCCGCTCGAATCGGTCGAGGTGATGAAAAACATCATCGTCAGCACCGAGCCGACCGTCGACAGCGGGCTGAACCTGAAAGTCCCGCTCAACACGCCGAAAGCGAAAATGCTCCGCTCGGCGGCCGTGCTGGCCCAGGAGATCGGCAATGGCACGGGCATCATCGTCTTCACCCGCAGCGGCTTCCTCGCCTACACCCTGGCGGCGCTGCGTCCCAGTGGCGTGCCGATCTACGCCTTCACCGACCGGGAGCCGCTCTACCGCCAGCTCAAGCTCCTCTGGGGAGTGGAGCCTTTCCTGATCAAGTTCTCCGACGACCCGGAGCAGACCATTCTCGACGCCAAGGCCATGCTCCGCGAGGGGGGATGGAGCCGGCCCCGCATGTGGTTCGTCACCATCACCAACGTCCTCGGGCGCCACCGCATCATCGACTCGCTCCAGCTCCGCAAGGTCGAGTGAGCGGCCGCGCCGCTTCCGCTGCTCCGGCCGCCATGGGCCCGCCCCGAAAACTCGCATGAAACGACTCCGCCTGTTCCTCCTGCTCGCCGCCTTCGGCGCGGGCCTTTTCCAGCTCCATGCCGCCACTTCGCTGTGGCGGGTCTCCTCCGGTGAGACGTCTCTCTACCTCGGCGGCACCTTCCACCTGCTCAGGGCATCGGATTTTCCGCTTCCCGAGGCGTTCGACGCCGCCTACGCCGACAGCACCACGGTCGTCTTCGAAACCGACCTCGGTGCCATGCAATCCCCGCAGGTCCAGCAGCGGATGCTCGCCCAGTGCGCCCTCGGCGGGGGCGAGACGCTGCGCGCGCTTCTCTCGCCGGAAGTCTACGCGAAGCTCGAGGCCCACTGTCAGAAGGCCGGCCTCGCGCTCGCCGCGATGGAGGGCTTCAAGCCCGCGCTGGTTGTGATCACCCTCGCCGTCGTCGAACTTCAGAAGGTCGGCATCGCCGAAGAAGGCGTGGACATGCACTACTACAACCGGGCCCAGGCCGACGGCAAGGCGGTCAGGGGGCTCGAGACACCCCAGGAGCAGATCGATTTCATCTGCTCCATGGGCGAGGGCGATGAAGACGCGTTCGTCCTCCACGCCATCCGCGACCTCGAGGAATCGGTCCAACACCTGCCGGAGTTGATCACGGCCTGGCGTCGGGGCGATCTTGAGACGCTCGAGCGGGAATTCGTCTCGGAGATGAAGCGCGATTTCCCCAGGCTCTATCGCAGCCTGCTCGTCGAGCGAAACCGCGCCTGGCTGCCGAAGATCGAGGCGCTGCTCGAGACGGCGGAGACGGAGCTGGTGCTCGTGGGCGGGGCCCACCTGCCGGGCGAAGACGGGCTGCTCGCGCAGCTTCAGGCGCGCGGCTATCGTGTCGAGCAGTTCGACATCGCAGCGGCGCCCGCGCCTTGACGGACCACCGCGGCCGGGACGGCGTCCCGGGAAACTGGCGACAGTCTTCCGGCCTTTCGGGCACGCGTTCAGGCGATGAGGCTGCGCAGATCCTCGAGCGAGAGCCGGGCGTTGGCGGCGTCCGCCGCCTCGAACACATCCTCGAGCAGCCGGCGCTTCTCGCGCTGCATCATGAGCACGCGCTCCTCCACCGTGTCGGCGGCGATGAGCTTGTAACTCGTCACCACCCGCGTCTGGCCGATGCGGTGGGCGCGGTCCGTCGCCTGCGCCTCGACCGCGGGGTTCCACCACGGATCGAGGTGCACGACGGTGTCCGCCGAAGCGAGGTTCAGGCCGGTGCCGCCGGCCTTCAGCGAGAGCAGAAACACCGGGATGTCCGGCGAGTCGTTGAAACGGTCCACCTGCGCCTGGCGTTCCCGCGCGGACATGGATCCGTCGAGCACGCAGTGCTCGATCTCGCGCTCCCGGAGCGCTTCGCGCACCAGGGCCAGCAGTGAGGTGAACTGCGAGAATACCAGCAGCCGGTGGCCGTCGTCCACGGCCTCGTCGAGCAGCTCGAGGAAGGCGGCGAGCTTGGCCGACTCTTCGGCCCGGCGGGTCCGCTCCACGAGCCGCGGGTCGCAGCACACCTGCCGCAGACGCAGCAGCTCGGTGAACATCGCCATGCGCACCTGCCCCTCGGGTCGTCCGGCGAGCTGGAGCTTCTGCAGGTTTTGCTCGCTGCTGGCGCGGATCGCCTCGTAGAGGGCGCGCTGCTCCGGCGTGAGTTCCACGAACACGGTCTGCTCGATCTTCGGCGGCAGCTCGGCGGCGACATCGGCCTTGCGCCGTCGCAGGATGTAGGGTGCGGCCTGGCGGCGGATGCGCTCCTCGTGCCATTGCCGCTCGTCGCCACGGGATTCGGGCGGGATCGGCTGCATGTAGCCGGGCAGGATGACCGCGAAGAGCGCCTGCAGATCGTCGAGGCTGTTCTCCACCGGTGTACCCGTGAGAAGGATGCGCGCGTCGGCGCGGACCGCCTGCAGCGCGCGGGCGTTTTGCGTGCGCCGGTTCTTCACGTGCTGGGCCTCGTCGGCGAGCAGCAGGCTCCAGGACAGCCCCTCGAAGATTTCGCGGTCGCGGGCGAGCACGCCGTAGGAAGTGATCACGAGATCGCATCCGCCAAAGGCGCCGGCGTCGCGGTCGCGGCCGGAGCCGTGGTGCACGCGCACCCGCAGTTGCGGGGTGAAGCGGCGGGCCTCGCGCCGCCAGTTCTCCAGCAGCGAGGCCGGACAGACCACGAGCGCCGGGGCGGCGCCGGGGTTTTCGCGGCGGATGGCGGTGATCAGCGCGAGAGCCTGCAGGGTTTTTCCCAGGCCCATCTCGTCGGCGAGGATCCCGCCGAGACCCTCGCGGCTCAGGTGCCACAGCCAGGCGGCGCCGAGCTTCTGATAGCCACGGAGCGTTTTCTCGAGGTCGGGGGCGATGGGGGCGGCCGGCAGCTGGTCGCGGTGCCGGGCCACGGCGGCGCGCCGCCGCCACGTCTCGGGTGCCTGAAAGTTCGGGGAGAGTTCATCGAGGAGGGCGTCCGCCTCGGCCACGCGGGCTCGCGGGATGCGCACGGCGCTGCGGCCGAGCAGCGGCAGGGCGGTGGAGCCCCCAAGGGCTTTTTGTGCCCGATGGAGCCGTTCGAGCCGTCCGGCGTCGAGCAGGTAGAGGCGGCCGTCGGCCTCGATGAACGGGCGGCCGGTGGTGAGCGCGTCGTTGATCTCACGGGCCGGGGCGTCGCCCGCCCGGACACCGAGCTGCACCTCGAAGGTATCGCCGCTTTCGTGTATCGAGCACGCCACTTCGGCGCGGGCGATGCCCGCCGTGTTGCGCCGGAAGTTGTCGGTGAAGCGCGCCTGCCACTCGCGCTCCATGATGTCCCAGTAGCGGGCGAGAAACTGGAGGGTGCGATGCCGGTCACGCAGCCACCAGCGCCGGTTGGAGGTTTCCAGGCGAAAGCCCTCGGCCTTGAGGGTCTCGAGCACGGCGCCGTAGGTGGGGTGCTCGCGGGAGGGAAGCTGGATGGCGATGAAGTGTTCGGAGCCGTCGACGGTCGCCGGGGTCGCATCCGGATCGGCGCGGCGGCGGGCTGTGGTGCGGGCCGGGGCCGTGTCCGCGGACTGGTGACGCGACCGGGGCGGCTGGCGGGTGGCCCGGGACGCCGCTGGTGCCGGGGCGGACGGCGCGTCGGCGGGGGCGGGAGCCGCCAGGTGCTCGCTTACGCCCGGAAGGGTGTCGCCGCTCCACGCGATCGGCTCTTTCGGGCGATTGGCGTAGAAGAAGATCGGCTCGCCGCGGGCGACGGCGAGCAGGGCGGCAAGCTGCTCGCGGGAGAGCTGGGCAAAGGCGGCGGGCCGGCCGCCATTCCACGACTCCACGAGGAAGACGGCGCCGAGCTGCGTGGCGGGCACGTGCAGGGGCAGGGCGTCGGGCACCATGCTCGCGGGCACCTTGCCCCGGCCCTGGATGTCGATCTCGATGCGCACGGCGACGGCGTCGCGTGCGGCGGCGGACTCGAGGTTCGGCGGCAGGATGAACCGCACCGAGGCGGGTTTGCCGCTTTCGGAGAGCCTTGGCAGGGTGGCGAGTCTCGGAACTGCAGGCATGGGCGCGGACGCTTTCCAGCGGGACGGCGGGCGTCAACAGACGAATGGGCCGGCCCCCCGGGGGACCGGCCCACTCGTTGAGAAAATGCGCGAGAGGCGGCTGGCGCGCGCTCAGCTGCCGGTGGCCTTTTTGAAGGCCTCGATCCAGGCTTCGGGACCGCCGGGCAGGTAGCCGAGCTCGGCCGCTTTGGAGCCGTCGGGCTTGAGCACGATGATCGTCGGGAAGCCCTCGATGCCGAACTTTTCGGCGAGTTCGCGGTTTTGCTTGCGCTCGGCTTCGGACTGGTTGCCCCGGCGGGGGAAGTCGAGCTTGAGCAGCACGAGGTTTTCCTTCGCGAACGCCTTGAACGCGGGCCTGGAGAAGACCTCGCCCTCGAGCCGCTTGCACCAGATGCACCAGTCGGAGCCGGTGAAGTTCATGAGCAGCAACTTGTTCTCGGCCTTCGCCCGGGCGGCGGCTTCCTCGTAGTTGGTGAGCCAGCCGTCGTCTTCGGCGGCGTTGAGCAGCAGCGGCGCGGCGAGGGCGCACAGGAGCGTAAGCAGGTATTTTTTCATGGGTTCGGGTTTTGGTTTCCGATGAGGCCGGAGTGAATCGTGCCGGCCGGGGATGTTGGGAGGTGTTTGCCGGGCGGAATATTCCCGCTTCCCGTTCCGGGCACAACGCCGAAAGGCGGGCGGCATCCCCGGCCTCGGCCCCCGCGGGACGGGTGCTCAATAGGCCCCGCGGATGTGGTCGTGCACGCGGGTGCGGTAAAACCCCCGCAGGCGCGCGTGCAGCTCCCGAGACAGGGGCGGCAGGTCGCTGGCGGCGGCGTTCGCCCGCACCTGGTCCGGCCGCGAGGCGCCCGGGATGACGGTGGTGACGGCTTCGAAATCGAGGATCCAGCGCAGGGCCATCTGCGCCATGGTCATGCCGGCGGGGACGAGCGGCTTGAGGGCCTCGGCCAGCTCGACGCCGAGTTCAAAGGGGAGGCCGGCGAAGGTTTCGCCCACGTTGAAGGCCTGGCCGTCGCGGTTGTATTGACGATGGTCATCCGGCGCGAATGTCGTCTCCCGCGTGAGCTTGCCGGTGAGCAGGCCGGAGGCGACCGGGAGACGGACGATGATGGCGACACCGCGCTCGCGCGCCCGGTCGAAGAGGACGTCGATGGGCTTCTGGCGGAAGATGTTGAAGATGATCTGCAGCGAGGCCAGGCCCTCCTGTTCGAGGCAGAGGAGCGCCTGGTCCATCGACTCCACGCTGGCGCCGAAGCGGCGGATTTTGCCCTCGTCGCGCAGCTCCCGCAGATGGTCGAAGACGGCGCCCTCACGCAGAACTTCGGTGGGGATGCAGTGCAGCTGGGTGAGGTCCAGTGCGTCGACACCGAGGCGGCGCAGCGAGGCTTCGGTGTGGGCGCGGATGGCGGCGCGTTCGAAGTTCCCGGGCCATCCCGGATCGCCTCCGCGTCCGAGCTTGGTGGCGACGAAGACCGGTGCGCCCGTCTTTTTCAGGAAGCGGCCGATGCGCTCTTCACTGAGGCCGCCGCCGTAGACATCGGCCGTATCGAAAAAGTTGATGCCACTGGCGACGGCGGTTTCGAGAATCGCTTCGGCCGTGGCCTCGTCGACGCGGCCCCAGTCGCCGCCGAGCTGCCAGGTGCCCAGGCCGATTTCGGAGACTTTCGCGGTGTCGTGCCCAAAGTTTCGCAGGTGCATGGACGAAGCGTGCAGGGGCGGTGCGAAGCGGGGCAAGCCCCCACGCGCGGCGGCGCAGCTCGATCGTTAGAGCCGGACCGGACCGCGTCGCGCCCGGCCGGAAGGGCGGTTGCGGCCGGAGGGCAAGTCCGGCGGCGCAGGGGCCGCGTCACTCCGCAGGGGCGAAGATTTCGCTGTGTCCCTCGCGGGAGAACGGGTGCCCGAAGGTGGCCACGCCCGGGCGCTTGAAGCGGTAGGGGAAAAACAGCTCGAGGCTGGTGCCGGCGCAGTGGTCGAGCTTGAGCTGAACGGCATCACGAGGGCAGCCGCCGGGGTGATGCACGGCGACGTGGATAACGGCCACGGTGGCGGCGTAGGTGCCGCGCCGGGCCCCGCGGCGGAAGCGTTCGTTGAGCCCCGCCACGAGCGCGGTCGGGGATTGCGCGGTGACGTCGGTCTCGGCGCGCAGGCGCCGGATGCCGCCCCGGCGAAGGACGGCGGCGCCGAAGGGCGGGAAGGATCCCGACTCTTCGAGCGCGGCGCGAGCCTCCGGGAGCATTCGCCGGACGAGCCGGTCGAGCTCGTCGCCGGGTTCGCCGCGTGTCTTCATGCCGGCCATGCGATCGCGGAGGGACGCGCCGGGCCTGCTGCGGCAGGAGTGGTCGATGTCAGGTTGGTGGCCGGGTTCACGAGAGAGCGGGTTGCCGGAAGAGCCTTCGGCGGCCCGGGCGGCCGGGCAAGAACGCTCCACGTCGCGACGCATTTTCCGGAAACCGATGAGTTGCGCCGCGCCGATTCCCGATGCCCGGGCGCGCCGAAACCCGGACCAGCCATTTGGGGCGGGTGGTGCGCATGCCGGCCGATGCGGGCGCGGCCGTCACTGGGGAAAAAACGACGCCGCGGAGGCAATTTGCCCCCGCGGCGCGGAAGAGAGTGGGCGGGCGCACTGCGCGTCCAGGCAGCCGGATCAGCCCGCGATGGCAAACGCGGCCTCGTGCCAGACGGCGGCCGGGGTGCGGGTGACTCCGCGGCCGGGATTGGCGGCGAGGTGGGTGAGGATGCGGAAGATGCGCTCGGTCTCGGCGGGTTTGCCGAGCTTTTCGGCGATCTGGGGCGCGGTGAGAGCGGTGCCGGCCTCGCGCAGGGTGGCGAGGATCTCACCCTGCAGGGCGAGCGCCCCCGCGGCGGCCTTCTTGCCCGCCTCGACGCCGGGCTGGTGGTAGGCGTTGATGTTGATGAGGGAGGCGTAGAGGCCGACCGCGCGCTCGTAGAGGGCGATGAGCGCGCCGACATTGCGGGCGGAGACGTCTTCGACGGTGATCGTGATCGAGCCGCGGTCCTTTTCGGAAAGGGCGTCGCGGGTGCCGAGCAGGAAGCCGGCGAGGAAGTCGCCGCTGGTCACGCCGGGCTCGACTTCGATGGAGTCGCCCTCGCGGTCGCGGAGGACCTCGATGAACGTGACGAAAAAGTTGGGTACGCCCTCGCGGAGCTGCTGCACGTAGGCGTGCTGGTCGGTGGAGCCCTTGTTGCCGTAGACGGCGATGCCTTGGTTGACGACATTGCCGTCGAGGTCGAATTCCTTGCCCAGCGACTCCATGATGAGCTGCTGGAGGTAGCGCGAGAAGAGCAGGAGGCGGTCCTTGTAGGGGAGGATCACCATGTCTTTCTTCCCGCGGCCGTCGGTGGCGTGATACCAGGCGAGGGCGAGGAGGGCGGCGGGATTTTTGTCGCGCTCGGGGATGCGGGTGACGGCATCCATGGCGGCGGCGCCGGCGAGGAGCCCGTCGATGTCGAGGCCCTGGAGGGCAGCCGGGAGCAGTCCGACGGCGGCGGTTTCACTGGTGCGGCCGCCCACCCAGTCCCACATGGGGAAGCGGGCGATCCAGCCTTCGCTCTCGGCGACCTTGTCGAGCTTGCTGCCCACGCCGGTGATGGCGACGGCGTGTTTGGCGAACTCGAGGCCGGCGGCCTTGTAGGCGGCCTGGGCTTCGAGCATGCCGTTGCGCGTCTCGGGCGTGCCGCCGGACTTGGAGATGACGACGCAGAGAGTCTTGCCGAGCTGGCCTTCGAGGGCGGCGAGGACGAGGTCGATGCCGTCCGGGTCGGTGTTGTCGAAGAAGAACACGCGCATCCGGTCGGTCTTCGGGTAGCCGAGGGCGTGGGCGACGAACTGCGGGCCGAGGGCCGAGCCGCCGATGCCGATCACGAGGAGGTTCTCGAAGCGGCCGTCGGCGCCGGCGATGGTCCCGGCGTGGACGTCGGCGGCGAGTTTTTTGATGCGCTCGAGGGTCTGCTCGATCTCGGCGGTGATCTCCGCGGTGGGGGCGAGCTTCGGCGCGCGCAGCCAGTAGTGGCCGACCATGCGGTTTTCGTCCGGGTTGGCGATGGCGCCTTTTTCCAGCTCGGCCATGGCGGCGAAGGCCTTGTCGAGCCGCGGCTGCATCTCGGCGAGGAAGGTATCGCTGATACCGATACGGCTGAGGTCGAGCGAGAGGCCGACTTCAGGGAAGACGTGGTTGTGCTTGGTGAAGGTTTCCCAGGACATGGTTTTTCAGGTGAATGGATACAGATGCGGTGGGATGCCGGCAGGCGTGCCGGTTTAGAGATACTTGTCGGTGACGGCGCCCTCGGAGGCGCTGGCGACGAGTTTCGCGTATTTGCCGAGGACACCGCGGCGGGCGCCGGGGCCCCTGGGTTTGAACGCGGCCATGCGCGCCTTGAACTCCTCCTCGGGGATGAGGAGGTTGATGGTGTTCTTCACGGCGTCGATCTCGATGACATCGCCGTCGCGCACGATGCCGATGGGCCCGCCGGTGGCGGCCTCCGGCGTGATGTGGCCGACGTCGAAGCCGTGGCTGCCGCCGGAGAAGCGGCCGTCGGTGATGAGGGCGACTTCCTTGATGAGGCCGCGGCCGGCGACGGCGGAGGTGGGCGAGAGCATCTCGCGCATGCCGGGACCGCCGACGGGGCCCTCGTTGCGGATCACCACCACGTCGCCCGCGACGACATCGCCGCGCAGGATGCCCTGGAGGGCCTCTTCCTCGCCCTCGTAGACCTTGGCCGTGCCCTTGAAGTAGAGACCCTCCTTGCCGGTGATCTTGCCGACGGCGCCCTCGGGAGCGAGGTTGCCGCGGAGGATGCGCAGGTGCGTCTCGGGCTTGATCGGCTGATCCCACGGGCGGATGACGTCCTGTTCATCCGGATACCGGCCGTAGGGCTTCACGTCCTTGAGCGTCTCGGCGAGTGTCTCGCCGGAGACGGTGAGGCACTCGCCGTGGAGCAGGCCGCGGTCGAGGAGCAGCTTCATCATGGGACGGATGCCCCCGATGCGGATGAGGTGGCTCATGTTGTATTTGCCGAAAGGTTTCAGGTCGCCGAGGACGGGGACGCGCTCGCCGATGCGGGCGAAGTCGTCGATGGTCAGCTCGACCTCGGC
>RFJS01000540.1 GCA_003694825.1 Verrucomicrobiota bacterium
GCATTCTCGATAGCGATGGCCGCACGGCCATCGCCGGGCGCGACCCAGCGCCACCACACCGACCCCTCGAGCGCACCAAAACCGGGATCCGGCTCGTTCGGCTCGATATGCGAGCCGACCATCGTCGCGGTCACGCTCGCCTCGCGCCCCTCCAATACAGCCGCGGCAAGCCGCTGGTCATTCGCCGGCGGCTCGACCAACCCGATCGACAGATGCACGACACCGAAGCGGTTGTTCATGCCCTCGATGCCGATGAGATAGCTGGTGCCGGCAACCGCCTCAAAGACCTGGCGAACGCCGTCACCGCCCTGCGGAGTCCAACCGCCAGTGACCCGGTGAAGTTCAGCGATGTCGTCTCCCGTATAGACGCCGACGCCATGGGGAATCCCGCTTCCCGTCGTCAGGACGACGGCCTTGCCGTCCTCAGGAGCCGTCCACACCCACCACAGCGACCCCGTATTGCCATTGTCGAAGCCGCCATGCAGGGGCTCCTGGCTCTCGCGAGTAGCGCCCGAGGTGTCGGCGGTGAGGACGGGGTTCCGCCCCGTGAGGGTCGTCCGCGACGCGAAATCATCATTTTCCGGCGTATCCAGCAACTGCATCTGCAGATCGATCATCCCGGCACCGGCATCATGGCCCATCACCTGGATGTGATAGCTTGTCCCCTCCTCCACGTGCAACGAGATGACCTGGTTCATCGGTCGGGCAATGTTGGTCCGGGCGACCTCGGTGAGCCGGGCCACGTCGTCCCCGGTGAAGACACCGATGTTGGCGTTGGAGGCGATGTTCGTCGGATCGATAACCAGCGTGCCGCGGCGCGGAGCCGTCCATGTCCACCAGACCGAGGCAAACTCGACAGGCGGATGCGGGGGAAGCGGCTCTCCCTCTTCGAACGTGGCCCCCGCGTTGCGCCCGAGCAACCGCACCGACTCTCCCGTGACGACGCGCCGATCGGCAAAGTGATCGTTGTCCACCTGCGGGAGAAAGCGGAGATCGAGGACAAACTCGCCCAGACCGAACTCCGTCAGCGACGAGGGCCGGGCACGTATCTGCACCACGTCTCCCGTCCGGACCGGATAGAGGGTCGTGCCGGCAGTCCCGCTCGTGTCACCCGGCACCGGCTCCACCGGGGTGAGTTCCGGAAGGCTATCGCCGGTAAACACATCGAAATACACGCTGGCGCCGCCGGCGACGGACCCAACGGCGAGCACGCCATCGCCGGGCGCCGTCCACGTCCACCAGAGCGTCGCTCCGGGGCTACCGCCATCTGGCGCCGTCTCCCCCGGCTCCGCCGTGGCCGCTCGATTGTCCGCCTCGACGAGGACAGCCTCCCCCGACACGTTCTGCCGGCCGGCGAAGTCGTCGTTCTCCGGTCGTGCGACCAGCTCGAGGTCGAGCCGCAGCGGTCCCGTTTTGTATTCGAATGCATCGACAGCAAGATGATACGTCGTGCCCGCTTCGACCCGCAGAACGGCGCGGCTCGGCTCACTGCGGGAATCCTCGACTGGATACAGCGCGCCCGGTCCCGCCCCGGTGTAGGCGGTGATTCCGCCTCCACCAGTGAGGTTCAGAAACGCTGTCCCCTCCCGCGGCGCCGTCCAGGTCCACCATACGCTACGCCCCGAGCTGTCCGAAAAGTGTCTCGGCTCGCCGGGCTCGGCGGTCGCTCCCACCGTGGTGCCGCCGACGGAAACGCGTGTCCCCTGGATCGGAACTCGATTCGCAAAGTCGTCATTGGGCGGTGTATCGAGCAGCCGGACCACAATGGGGAATGCGCCCGTCCACCCACTGACCGTATCCGCGACAATGTGATAGGTCGTCCCCGCTTCGACATGCGCTGAGACGAAGCGTCCATTTTCCCCGCCCGTATGTGGATGCCCTCTGCCCACGGGCATCAACGCCTCCACACTGTCGCCCGTGTAGATCCCCAATGCCATGGCCGCCGTCCCCTGGCGGCCATCGACCTCCAACGTTCCATCGGATGGCGCCAGCCAGGTCCACCACACCGAGGCCCCGGTGCGATCAACTGCAAACGGCGGCTCACCCGGCTCCAGGGTCGCCCACGCGTTGTCGCCCATGACAACGGAAGTTGTCTCTGCAATTACGATACGATCCGCGAAACGATCATTGCCCGGCGCATCGTGCAGGCTCACGCGCAAGGTCACCGGCAGGTCCACCTGCGTCTGCCGTGCAACCACCGCGACGTGGTAGGTGACGCCGGCCTGCACCGCCACGGTCGCGACCGCCTCAGAGCGGTCTTGCCAATCGGCAGGACGCGGGGGCAGCAGAGTCAACGCCTCCAGCCCGGATCCGGCATATACGAATACATTTAATTGATCTCCATCGCCCCCGCTCGCGCGAAACTCCGCCGTCGCCCGGCGCGGTGCCGTCCACGTCCACCAGATGGAGCCGACCGGCGTCGGATCGCCGGGGATTTTATGATCCGGCTCGCCGATTTCCGCAGTGGCATTGCCGAGGTTGCCTGTCGCCGAGGCCACCTCACCCGTGAGGGCCGAAGCGTCGGCGAAATCATCGTTTTTCGGCCGCACCCCGGTGGTGATCGTGAGGTGGATAAGCCCCTCCTCGCCATCCTCTCCATCGACGACGATGTGATAGGTGGTCCCGGCCTGAGCGGTGAAGCGCACCAGGCTGTGCATGGCTCCTCTGGTGGCGTCCGCATTCTCAGCCACGACAGAGAGCGTGTCGATCGAGCTTCCCGTGTAGACGCCGAGCAGGGTCTCGATCGTCGAACCGCGCGTATCCATCGTGACCTCGGTGGTTTCCGACGGCGTCCATGACCACCAAAGCGACGCGCCCCCCTGCCGGCCGGCGATCGTCGGCTCGCCCGGCTCGATGGTGGCGCCTGAATTGAACACGAGGGCGGATAGCCCAACGCCGGAAAAGACCCGGCTGTCGGCAAAGTGGTCATTGAGCGGCGCATCGGCCAACGCGAAGAGAACCGGCTTCGAGGCCGACACCTTTCCGGCTGCGGCAGCCGAAACCGTGGCGTTGAGCACGTCCCCCTGATCGACGGGCGTCACCCAGCCCGAATACCAACCATCACCGGCAGCGAAATCCGCGCCCTGTCCGTCGTCGCGCAGCACGACCTGACCCGCCGCCCCTGCCGAGAACAGCACGCCAGCCCCCTGGACCGCCACACCGTCCGTCACGTGCACGGCCACGCGATTCTGCCGTTCGCGGTAGAGTGTGCTTCCCGGCCGGGGAAGCACCTCGATCTCGAGAGCACCGTCACCACGGACATTCATGGCTCCGTGGGCGCTGACGAGCCCGCCCGTCGCACAACGTCCCGCCAGCGTCGGCAGGCGCGTGACTCCCCTCAGGATCCGGTCCTTCACGCCCGAAAGGTCGAGATCGGGTTCGGCCGCCATCACCAGCGCGGCCACACCGGACACGTGGGCGGCAGCACTGCTGGTTCCGTCTGCCACCAGATAGGCATCATCACTGCTGGCCCACGCGGAGAAGATCTCCTCACCGGGCGCCGCGAGATCGACAGAGGCCGCCCCCTCGTTGGCCTGAGCCGCGAGACGACCGAAACGGTCGATCCCGGTGACCGAGATGATATTCTCCAGAGCATAGCCTGCCGGATACTGCGGCAGAAGATCGTTGTCGGCGCCATCGTTTCCCGCCGAGGCGACAAAGAGGACGCCCGCTTCCAACGCACCTGCGATGGCGTCGTGCAGCCCCTGGGCACGCCGAGTATGCCCCCAGCTCGCATTGATAATGCGCGCTCCATGCCGCACTGCGTAGTCGATGCACTCGATCGCATCCGAGGTATAGCCCATGCCGCCACCAAGGTCCGGCACGAACTTCAACGCCATCAGGCTGACGGTCGGCGCCACGCCCACCATCGACGAGCCCTCGCCCGGGTCCGCGCCGATAGTGCCGGCCACGTGAGTGCCATGACCATGGGTATCCATCGGATCACCACTGCCGGTGACCGCATCGATCCCGTGGATATCGTCGATGTAGCCGTTGCCGTCATCATCGACACCATTCCCCGGGATCTCGCCGGGATTCCGCCACATATTCGCCGCGAGCGCGCGGTGTGTGTAGCGAATGCCGGTGTCGATCACCGCGACGACGATATCCCGCGAGCCCGTGCTCACCGTCCACGCGCGCTCGACGTCGATGTCAACCCCCGGCACGCCCCCCTTTTGTCCGGTATTGCGCAGCCCCCACAGGGTGCCGTCGACGAGCGCGAGGTCCCCCGGCGTCTGATCGAGCGTAACGACGTAATCCGGTTCGACATACACATACCGCCCGGTCGCACGCAACGCCTCGATCCACGCTTCGAGTCCTGCCTCGGCCCCACCCTCTGCCTGCAGGCGATTGGCCACGGGCGGCTGGAATCGCTCGAGCACCACGAGCCCCGGGACGATTCCCGCCTCCCGCACGACAACCCCATCCGCATCCTCGGGTCCCGCGGCAGATGCGGGCTGCTCCACCCCCGTCTTCAGTCGGGCCACAACCCGATAGGGATGAGCGAGCTGCCCCTCGATCAACACCGGGGCCTGATCCAGCCCGTCTCCAGGAACAGCAAGCAGCCTTTCACCGGCAAAAAGGCATAAAAGGCACACTGCAAACAACACTCTACACATGGCTGCCCTTCCCCGAATCTCGCAGCAGCGTGCCGAAAGATCCGCAAGTATTCTGACAAATTCCGCCC
>RFJS01000095.1 GCA_003694825.1 Verrucomicrobiota bacterium
CCCCTCCCCCTTGAACCCCCTCCCAAAAAAATACAGTTCTCATTTTTTTCATCACCAAACCACCCATCCGCTTTTTGCAGAACTTGACGCACACAACTCCGGGCAAGTATCACATGACCCACTATGCCTATTGCACGGCGCTGATGAATCTCGTGCTGGTGCCGACGCAGGCGGTGAGCGGACCGCTCGCCGATTGGCTGGGCTACCGGACCTTTTTCATCGTCGTGATGGTGGCGGCGATTCCCTCGATTCTGGCGGCGACGTTCGCCCCGTTTCCCCGGGGGACGATCGGCGGGAACGGGAACGCTGTCGGGGGCGATGGCGCCGGCGAAGGCGCGGAGACGAAGACCTGAAGCCCGCGGCTTCGCCAGGGCGGCCGTGGGGGGAACGACGGGCGGCCGGTGGGGCGGCGGAACGCGCGTCAGGGCAGGCCCGGATAGTCGGGCTCGAGGAGCCGGAGCTGGTCGAGGCGGCGGCGGGCTTCCTGCCCGTGTCCGGCGGCTTCGTGAGCCCGGGCGAGAGCGAGAAGGGTGTCGGGATCGTCATCGATCCAGGCCGCGGCCTGCTCGAGCAGAGGGATGGCGCGCGCCGGGTGGCCGGTGGCGAGCAGAAACATGCCGAAGTTGCGCTGAAGGATCCAATCGGTGGGCGCGGCCTCGAGAGCGGTTTGGTAGAGGGTCGCTAGGGCTGCGGTGTTTTCCGGTGCGGAGAGGATCTGGTCGGCGGCGGCGATGACGCGGCGGCAGTGTTCGAGGCGGGCGCGGTTGTCGGATTTTTCGTTGAACGGGGGTTTTTCGAAACGGGCGAGGAGTTCGCGCTGAATGAGCGCCTGTTCGTAAATGGTGAAGGCGAGCCGGCTGCGGATGGTTTCGGGATCGGGCGCTGCCTGCAGCGCGCTGATGCGGCCCTGGCGGAGGAGTTCGCGGGAGACTGCCTGGAAGAGCGCTTCCGCAGCGAGGAGCGTCCCTTGCATGTTGAGGTGCACGTGTTCGTAGAGGAGGTCGTCGCCGGGGATGTGGTGGGCGGCGGATTCGGCGGCGAGCGCGGCGAGGTCGACCAGCGACGAGTCGTCGGGGCGACTGTCGGCGAGACGGCGGATGGCTTCATTGAGCCCGGAGTCGGTGCGGAAGCGGAGTGTATCGAGATCGAGGGCACGCTGGAGGTGCCCGGCGGCTTCGGTGTCGCGGCCCGCCTGGAGGCAGGCCCGGCCGAGGCGAAACCACGTCTCGGCGTGGCCGGGATCGATTTCGGCACAGGCCTGGAGGTGCTCGATGGCGATGGCGGGCTTGCGGGTGGCGAGAGCGTCCGCGGCCTGCTGCCAATGGGCGTCCCAGCGGGCGGCGGCGTCGGCGGAGAGAGACGGATCCCGCACCGAGCGGAAGTGGGAGAAGTCGCGCAGGTTGGTGATGACCGTGCACAGAAGGGTGTGGGCGTCGGCCTGGCGGGCGGCGTCGATGATGGCTTCGAGGTTTTCGCGAAAGAGCCGGCGGGTGTGGACGAGCCGTGGGTCGTCGGCGGCGATGGCCGCGTCGAGAAACATGCTCATGCCGCCCCAGGTCGTCCGGTCCACGCGGGCAAAGCCGAGGCGGCGGGCCGCGGCTTCGATGAGCTGGCCGGTGCGGGTGGCGCGGAGCGCGGTGGCGGTGCGGATGGCGAGGGCGGAGCGGGCGAAGGGACCGATGACGGCGGCCGGGCCAAAGGGGCCGATGACCTCGTTGTTGCCCTCGTAGACGATGAAGAGGTCCGGCGATGCCTCGGCACAGTCTTCGGCAATACGGCGGACGACGTGTGAGTTGATCGCGGTGATGGCGGCGTTGACGACTTCGAATCGGACTGACGGATACGCCGCGCTGAGCATTTTTTCCAGCGCTCGCGACAGGGAAAAGGAGGCTTCGGGGTCGCCCATGGCCGCCGAGCTGCCGAGGACGAAGATGCGGAAGGTCTCCGGCGACTTTTCGACAGGGATGCGGATCGGCTGGGGACGGCGGACGATTTCGCGGGGGAAATACAGCAGCGTGAAGTCGCGGTTTTCCCGCCACCAGAGCGTGCCGTCGGGCGCGCGCCATCGGCGCAGGAACGCGGCGTCGTGGCCGAAACCGGCGAGGCGCAGGCCGATCTCGAGGCCGCCGACCACGACGGCGAGGGTGAGGAGCGTCAGGCAGACGCTGTAGAGCAGTTTTCGGGCTGGGGAGAGTGGAGGCAGGTTGGCCACGGCTCAAAACAACGAATACACAAAGGGCGAGACAGCGGTGACGCCGACGATGATCAAGCCCGCCAGCAGCAGGACGATCACCACGGGGATGATCCACCACGCTTTGTTTTCACGGGCGAACTGGAACATCTCGCGGAGGAGCCCGCGGAGGTGACGGAGGAAACGCATCGGTTCAATCTGGCTGGAAGGTGCGGCGGGCCGCGAGCGAAAGAAGTGCCGGCGGGACATCGCGCTTCTCAACGAAATGAGCGCCGAGGGCGAGGGCGTCCATTTCGGTGGCGAGAAAGCACTCGATGGCGTCGCGCGGGGTCAGCACCGGCGGTTCGCCGCGGACGTTGAAGGAGGTGTTGACGAGGACAGGGCAGCCGGTGAGGTCGGCGAAGGCGGAGAGAATGCGGTGAAAGCGGGGGTTGGACTCTCGATCGACAGTCTGGATACGGGCGGAGTGGTCCACATGAGTGACGGCGGGGATTTCGGAGCGGACGGTGACGAGGCTTGCGAAGGGATTGTCGTCGCAAGGAGGCTCGCCGCTGCTTTCCGCGAGGCGTCGTTTTTCGGCCACGGGCGCGGTGATGAGCATGAACGGGGAAGGGCGGTCGATGGCGAAGTAGTCGGCCGCGTGTTCGGCGAGGACGGCGGGGGCAAAGGGGCGGAAGGATTCCCGCTTCTTGATCTTAAGGTTGAGGGTGCGCTGCATGTCGCGCCGGCGGGGATCGGCGAGGATGGAGCGATGGCCGAGAGCGCGGGGACCGAACTCGGCGCGGCCCGCGTGGACGCCGACGACGGCGCCTTCCGCGAGGCGGCGGGCCACAGTTGCGGCGAGGGCTTCGGGGGCGAGCGTCGTGTAGCGCAGGCCGGCGGCGCGCAGCGCATCGGCGCATTCGGCGTCGGTGAACTCGGGGCCGAGGAAGGCGTGGCGCATGCTCGTGGCGGCGGGGTCGGTGGAGCGTTCCCGCTGGAAATGGAGATGATGGACGGCGAGGGCCGCGCCGAGGGCGCCTCCGGCGTCGCCGGCGGCCGGTCGGATCCAGATATCCGCGAAAGGACCTTCGCGAAGAAGGCGACCATTGGCGACGCAGTTGAGGGCGACTCCGCCGGCGAGGCAAAGAGCGGGTGCGTGCGTGAGGCGATGGGCTTCGCGGGCGAGGGCCAGCAGTGCGGTTTCGATGACTTGCTGAACCGAGCGGGCGAGGTCGCACTCGCGGGCGGTGATCGGCGCTTCCGGGCGGCGCGGCGGGCCGCCAAAGAGCGTCTCGAAGCGGCGGTTGGTCATCGTTTCCCCGCGAAGGTAGCCGAAGTAGTCCATGTTCAGCCGGAACGAACCATCGGGCTGAAGATCGATGAGGTGGTCCCGGATCGCCTGGACGTAACGGGGCGCGCCATAGGGGGCGAGGCCCATGAGCTTGTATTCGCCGGAGTTGACGCGGAAGCCGCAGTAGTAGGTGAACGCTGAGTATAGGAGGCCGAGCGAGTGGGGGAAGCTGATCTGGCGCAAGGGGGTGATGTCGCGGCCGCGTCCGTGGGCGATGGTGGTGGTGGCCCACTCGCCGACGCCATCGACGGTGAGGATGGCGGCTTCCCGGTGCGGGGAAGGGTAAAACGCGCTGGCGGCGTGGGACTGGTGGTGGTCGGCAAAGAAGATGCGGTCGCGCACATCGTGCCCGAGGTCGGCGAGGGCGTCTTCGATCTGCATGCGGATCCAGAGCTTTTCGCGTATCCACAATGGCATGGCCGCGCAGAAGGCGCGAAAGCCGAACGGGGCGGTGCGGAAGGCGGTGCGCAGGATCCGTTCGAATTTGCGCAAGGGTTTTTCGTAGTAGGCGACGGCGTCGAGTGGCCCGTCGGCGTGGGACAGGCACCAGCGGATGGCGTCGATGGGGAAGCGGGGGTCGTGTTTCCGGCGGGTGAAACGTTCTTCCTGCACGGCGGCGACGACCCGGCCGTCCTCGATGAGAGCGGCGGCGGCGTCGTGGTAGTGGGCGCTGATGCCGAGGATGCGAAGCGGAGCGGACGCCATCGTGCGGGGGATTCAGAAGGTGCGCTCGAAGTCGCCTGCAAACGGCTTTCGTGCCGGCTCCGGCCTCTCCCAGAAGGATTGGCGCGAGGGTTGGTCTTCTGCAGGGCGGGCGATGGCCTTTTCGCCCCTGATGAAGAGCCTGCCGGGGACGAAGATCAGCGCATAGACGAGACCGAGAAGCAGCCAGGTGATGGCGGCGAGCAGAGCGTGCTCGAGGGCTTTCAGGAGGCGTGCGAGGTGCGGGCGCGCGGGAGGCAGGAGAGCGGCGGCGGTGAGCAGGGCCCCGCAGGCGGCGATGGCGTAGGGCCAACCGCGGGCGGTGAGTTGCGCGACGAGGAGGCCACCGGCGGTCATGCCGATTGTGCGCGGCAGCAGAAAGCGCAGCGAGGTGGGCGGGGAATTCATGGGGATCGGCGGCTTCGGCGGCGATGGATCGGAGATTCCGGGTGGGGCAGGGTCAAGCCGGGTCTTTGCCGTCGGATCGATTGGGGCGATGAGAAAAAGGCGGAGGACGCCGAAACGCCCTCCGCCTGAATCTGGTCTGGTTCCTGGATGAGGAAGTGGCCGATCAGAAGTCGATGCCGAAGGTGACCGCGTAGCGGATCGGGGTGTCGACTTCGTAGCGCTCGGTGGCGATCACGTCGGCCGAGCCGGTGGCCTTCCAGCCGACGAGTTCGGGACGCCGGGTGAGGTTGTCGATGTTGACCTGCACCATGGCGTCGTAATCGAAGAGCTTGAAGCGGTAGCCGCCGAAGAGCTGGGCGGTGGTGTAGCTCGGATTGTAGCGGGCGAAGCCGAACGTGTAGTCCTGCAGGGCCTTGTCCGAGTAGGTGAAGCCGGCTCCAAAGAAGGCGCCCGACCAGTCGCCCTCGAGGATCGTGTAGCGGGTGACGAGGGCGAAGCGGTTTTTGATATGCCCGGCATTGGACTGGCCGATGATGTCCGGATTGATCGCCTCGGTCGTCTTTTGATCGTTGTAGGCGTAGCTGGCGGTGAGGATCCAGCTGCGGGTGGCCTGCAGGTGAAGGTCGATCTC
The DNA here is from genome assembly GCA_003694825.1 of Verrucomicrobiota bacterium. GTDB lineage: Bacteria > Verrucomicrobiota > Verrucomicrobiia > Opitutales > Opitutaceae > J108. Next base: position 5,266 of record RFJS01000095.1, read on the forward strand.
GAGGCCCTTGGATTCGGCTTTCCCGCCGGGGACCTGATCGCCGAGCAGTTCGTCGCGGGTCTGGCCGGGGAAGGCGACGGCCCGCTCCTCGGGGTCATGCTGTCCCAGCGGCTGGTATTGAGGTTCTCGGCATTCGGGTCGAACTGTGACCCGCCGGTCTGCTCGATCACGTAGTAGCTGACCGTGCCGCTGAGCTTGCCACCGAAGGAGTTGAACTTGAAACCGCCCTCGATGCTCTCGCCGACGATCACCGGCATCTGTTCGCCGAAGCTGTTCTTGTTGGAGTTGGGGAACAGCGACTTGGCGGATACGGCGAAGATCGAGACCTGATCGTTGATGTCATAGACCAGGCCATACAGCGGCGAGGTCTCCGATTGCTCGGTGACGTTGTCGGGCTCGGTCGAGTTGCCGTTGGCCCACTGGATCAGTTTGATATTGGCACGGTTGAGACCGACATTCGTCTTGAGCTTGTCGTTGAGGAAGGAGCCCTGCCAATTGACGAAGTAGTAGTCGTTGGAGTTGTTCTCGTGCGTGAAGCCGTTGCCGGTGTTGACCGGATGGAGATCGCTCGGCGGCGAGAAGGGGCTCTCGATAAAGATGTCGGCGCGCACCGGATAGACGAGTCGCTCGGGGTTGTCGGCGCCGGCCTGGGTGTAGGAACGGGAGACGAACTTTTCCTGCCAGACGGCGGCACCGAAGGTGAAGGTGTTCTTCACGTTCTCGAAGTTGAGCTTGTAGACACCTGTCGCGCCGTAGGAGTGCATGGAGTTGCTCCAGTCGCGATAGGAGTATCCCTTCTCGATGCGCTCGTTGCCGGGCTCGCGGATCCATCCGCCGCCGGCTTCCCAGCTGTCGGCGCCGCCGGAGCCGTTGGCGTCCCAGCCGTTGCCGTCGATCTGAGTGCGGTCGGAGTATTGATAGTAACCGGTGACGATGAAGTCCTCGGTGATCCGCTTGGTGGTGGTCCCGCGGAACAGGCTGGTATCGAGGGAGCGCTTGTTCTTCCCGTCGGCCCAGTTCCAGGTCCAGGGGATTTCCGGATGGATGATCTGCAGCGGGACGGAGGCCCCATTGCCGAGCGGGTTGCCGTCGGCGTCTTCTTCACCGACGGTGAAGTAGCCGAGGCCGTTGGGCTTGCCGCGGTAGGCGAGCTCGGCGAGGAACTGCAGTTCGGTGCCGTCGTCGGGCCGCCAGGCGAGCTGGAGCTGGCCGAAGTTGATGTCGCCGGTGGAGTGGGCCCGTTCGTCTTTCGTGCGCGATTTGGCGCCGTTGAAACGAATGCCGATCTCGCCGCCATTGGCCGTCTCGGTGATGTAGTTGGCGTCGATCGTGCCCCGGAGGCGCCCATTGTCGCCGGCCTGGAAGCGCAGGGAGGTGAAGCTGCGGTTGAAGTTCACCTCCTTGGTGATGTTGTTCATCACACCGCCGGGATAGGCGAGGCCGTAGAGCGCGGCCGACGGCCCCTTGACGACTTCGGTGCGTTCGATGCCCTGGTAGTCGATCGGGTCATACTGCCGGATGCCGTCCCGCATGCCCCAGTTCTGAACGAATCCGCGGAAGAGAAATTGGTTGAACTGCTGTTGGATGGGGTTTTCGGAGCGGATGTCGGCACCGCCGTTGACGAGGGAGGCGTTGTATTCCTCCAGGTCGATCTGGTTGGTGATGTTCAGATCGGCCGCAAGATCCTTGGTGAAGACGTGGATGTTGAGGGGGATGTCCTTGATCGGCGTGTTGGAGCGCGTGCCACCGATGGTATTGGTGGCGCGGTAGCCCGACTCGCGATCAACTTCGATGGTGAAGGTGGAGAGTGTAACGATGTCACCACTCTCCTCGGCGCTGTCCTGTGCGCTGACCCGGCCCGGGAGGGCCGAACCGGCGATCAATGCAACCACAGGCAGGTATTTCAGTGCGCGATGCGGCTGCAAGCGTCGTGTCATAGCATGCATGGATGGGTTGGGTGTTGGTTGTTGGGGTTCTGTTGCCGCAGCAACGTGTGATCCGTAGGTTGTGCGGAACGGAGATGGGCGCGTCAGGCATGGCGGGCGGAGACAATACAACTCCCTGCAGCACGGGTGGGTGCTGTGCGTGTAGTTGGGGTGGTCAGGCTCTCGTGGGTTTAAATCTGTCGGACGATTGCACCCTTGAGCCAGAGGGGCAGTGCTCTCAAAGCGTTTGCCACTCTGTCATTAGAGCTTTGTGCGCGTGTATTTGTCGGTCTTTTGGACGGATGTTTTTTGTAAAAGCACAGCGTATGGGGAAAGCGGGTATGATCCGGAGATAGTGGGGGGGTGTCCGCAAGGTGCGGGTACGCAGAAAGCCGGTGCCTGGCGGGGCACCGGCTTAGCAGGAGGCGGGAAAGTCGCCGCAGGCGCGGCCGTCAGCCGCGCAGTTCCTCGTTGGTGTCGGCGTCGAGGATCTTGAAGTTCTCGACGTGGTAGTTGGGATCGGCCCGGAAGGTGAGGGCGATGTTGTAGTTTTTCTCGAGGCGCACGAGCAGGTCGGCGTCCTCGCTGCGGAGGCGCTCGAGCACGCCGGGGTTGACGAGGATGCGGATGTGCAGGTCGCGGTCGGGTTCTTTGGCCCGGATGCGGCGGATGACGGAGGCGAGTTTGCGCTGCATCTCGACACTGACGGTGGTGGCGGATTTGACGATGCCGCGACCCCGGCAGTAGGGGCACCCGGTGTAGAGGCCCGAGGAGGTGCGCTCCTGCTGGCGCTGGCGGGTCATCTGCATGATGCCGAGCGGCGAGATGGGCAGGATGTGGTTCTTGGCTTTGTCGTCCGCCATGGCCTCCTTCATTTTGGCGAAGATGGCGTTGCGGTGGCGGCGCTGCTTCATGTCGATGAAGTCGATGATGATGAGGCCGCCGATGTTGCGCAGGCGGATCTGGCGGGCGATTTCGCGCACCGCCTCCTGGTTGACCTGGTAGATCGTGTTGCCTTCGTCGCCTTCGCGGGGCTTGTGCGAGCCGGTGTTGACGTCGATGGCGACGAGCGCCTCGGTTTCATCGATCACGATCTGGCCGCCGGAGGGGAGGGGGACCTGGCGCTGAAAGGTCTGTTCGATCTGCCGCTCGATATTGAAGCGTTCGAAGATGGGGATGGCGTCGGAGTAGAGCTGGATCTTCGACTTGGAGCGGCTGGAGATCTGGGAGACGAGGTCGATGACGCGCTGATGGTCTCGCGGATTGTCGATGAGGACGCGGTCGACGTCTTCGGTGAGGAAGTCGCGCACCGTGCGTTCGATGAGGTCGGGCTCCTGGTAGAGACAGGCCGGACTGCGCTCGGTCTCCATTTTCTGGGAGATCTCCTCCCACTGTTTGAGGAGGATGTGGAGGTCGCGCACGAAGTAGCGGGCCTTCTTGCCCTCGCCGGCGGGGCGGATGATGATGCCCATGCCCTCGGGGATCGTCAGCTCCTGGATGATCTTTTTGAGGCGGGCGCGTTCGCGGGGGGCCTCGATTTTGCGGGAGATGCCGCATTGGTCGCTGTAGGGCATGAGGACGATGAAGCGGCCTGGCAGGGAGATGTTGGTGGTGGTGCGCGGACCCTTCGTGCCGATGGGGCCCTTGCTCACCTGGATGACGATTTCGGTGCCGACCGGGTAGAGGTTGGGGATGTCCTTAACGGTCAGCTTCTTCTCGTTTTTCTTCTTTTTGGAGGACTTGTTGACGCGGACCACCTCGATCGAGGAATCGGCGGCGGCCGGGAGGATGTCCCAGTAGTGCAGGAAGGCGTTCTTGGACATGCCGATGTCCACGAACGCGGCCTTGAGGCCGGGATCGAGGTTCTTGATGCGGCCCTTGAAGATGCTTCCGACGATGCGGTCGTCCCCGGGGCCGCGCTCGATGTCGAACTTTTGGAGGATGCCGTCCTCGAGGAGGGCGACGCGCCGTTCGAGCGGCTCGGAGTTGATAATGAGCTCGCGGAAGGGCTTCTTCTCTTTGCGGAGCGTGTCGATGATCTTGGTGATCAGCGGGCGCTTTCTGGCGCGGTCGCGCGCCTTTTCCCGGATTTCGTCGTGATCGACCGGTTCAACCTTTGTTTCTTTCGGTGGATCCTGAAGCTCCTGATCGTAACGTTTGATGGTTTCAGCTGCTGTATTGGTGGGGCGGTTGGTATCGCTCATGTTGCGGTAAGTTCCCGTTTAGGGGAGGCTCCGCCCACGAGGTTGCGCAGACTGTTGCGGGGTCGGGAAACGGTGAGGTGAGCGATTTCAAAGGCATGGTCAAAAGTCCCTTCGAAAGCGATAAACGCTCTGAACCAACCCCTGGAGCATGCAGCAACTTAACAGGAAAGAGCCTCCGTAACTCAAAAATGGAAGCGGCAGGCCGGTGATCGGGGCCAGACCGATGGTCATGCCGATGTTGATGAACACGTGCACCGCGAAGACGATGGTCACACCGAGGGCAAGGAGGGTGCCGAACCGGTCCCTTGCCTTTGCCGCGATGCGGATGCCGTTCGCGAGCAGGACGCCGAACAGGCCGATGACGGTTACGCTTCCGAGGAATCCTGTCTCCTCCGCCAGGACGGAGAAGATAAAGTCGTTGTGGGCCACTGCGCGGGGCAGGTAGCCCAGCCGGGCCTGGGTCCCCTGTGCCCATCCCTTGCCGGTGAGGCCGCCGGAGCCGACGGTGATGAGGGATTGGCGCAGGTTCCAGCTGACGTCGCGGTCCACCTTGTAGGGGGCGACGAAGGAAAGGATACGGTTTCTCTGGTAGTCCTTCAGATAGGGAATCCAAGAGTGTTTTTCGTACGCGCCGCGATCGTCCATGAACGACAGGTTGTTGTCGGTCATGAACTTGCTGTACCTGTAAACGTCGAACGCGACGACGCCGACCACGACCGCGAAGGCGAGGAAGACGGACGCGAAGAAGCGCTTGGACAGGTTGGAGGCGTACAACAGGGAGAAGACCATCGGGGGGATCACCAGAGCGGACCCCAAGTCCGGTTGAAACATGATGAACAGCATCGGCAGACCCGTCGCAAGTGCCAATTTGGCAAGCGTTAACAGTGAATCCCGAACGGTGCCGACCTTGCTGCGGGCGAGGATGCTGGCGGCCATGACGAGGGCGCCGAGCTTGCCGGTCTCCGATGGCTGAAAACTGAAAAATCCCAGGTCGATCCATCGCGTGGCGCCGAATCGCGTGGCGCCGATGCCCGGGATGAGCACGGCGATCAGTCCGAGCATCGCCAGCGTCCAGAGCCAGTGCGAGTATTTCAGGACGATCTTGTAATCGATCAGCGAAACGGCCGTGTAGACCACGGCGCCGAGCCCGATCCAGACGATCTGCTGCATCCACTGCGTGCGGCCCGTGTAAACCTGGGCGCTGTAGATGAAAAACACGCCGATCGCGCACAGCAGCAGGATGCAGATCGGGTTGATCGGGTCGATCCGGCCGTGGGTCTTGCGTTGCACCCAGTTGAAGATCGGGAGCCGAAAGTCGCTGACGTTTGCTGCCACGCCGCGAAACGTGTGCAGTTCCCCCGTGTTGTGCAACCGGGGAGTTGACCGGTGCGGGCGAGTGGGGCGCCTCTGCGGGTTTGCGCGGCATCCGGCCGCGAAAAAACGCATTTTGCGCCCCTCCGGGGCATTGCCAAGGTCCCGCTGAGTTCTACAGTCGCGGCCTGTTGACTTACAAACTCGAGCCGCTGTCCGGCCTGCCTCTGGCCGTTGCAGACGGGGATGCCATGGTGTGGATCATCGGCATCCTCGGTGGTTTATTGCTCGGATCCATCGTCTCGTGGCTGGCCACGCTGCACCTGCGGCGGCGGGCGCGCGAGGAGGCCGCGCGCGTCATCGAGCTGGGGCGGCGCGAAGCGGAGATCGAGAAGCAGAAGCTCATCAACGAGGCGACCCGCGAGGCCGACCAGATTCGCGCCGACGCCCGGGCCGAAGCGACCCGCGCCGAACTCGAGACCGAATCCCGCTTGCGCGAGATCCGTTCCCACGAGGAATCGCTGGCCCGGCTCGACCACGAACTCACCGTGCAGGAGCAGAAGCTCGAGCGCGAGCGCGCCGCCGTGCTCCAGGCCCGCGAGGCCGTGCGCGGCATGTCGAAAAACGTTCGCAAGACCATGGAAAGCCTCGCGGGGATGGGCGTGGACGAAGTACGCGAAAGCCTGCGCGAGGAAGTTCGCCGCGAGTGCGAGGAGGAGCTGCGCAAGCTGCGCCAGTCGCTGCTCGATCGTTCCGAGCAGGAGATCGAGCGCGAGGCCCGCGAGTTGCTCGTCTCGACCATGCAGCGGTTGACCACCCGCTCCCTCAACGACCTCACCGCGACCATCGTCTCGCTCCCCAACGACGACATGAAGGGGCGGATCATCGGACGGGAGGGACGCAACATCAAATGCTTCGAGGCGGCGACCGGCACGACGCTGCTCATCGACGAATCGCCGCAGATGGTGCTCATCTCCTCCTTCGATCCCGTGCGGCGCCAGGTGGCCCGGATCGCGCTGGAGGGCCTCGTGGCGGACGGCCGCATCCATCCGGCCTCGATCGAGGAGTTCGTCGCCAACGCCGAAAAGGAAGTCGAGGCCAGCGTGCGCAGCGCCGGCGAAGAGGCGGTCGCGAAGGTGAAAATCACCGCCGTGCATCCGGAGGTGATCCAGTTGCTGGGTCGGCTTCGGTTCCGGTTCTCATTCACCCAGAATGCGCTGGATCACTCCATCGAAGTCGGGCTGCTCGCCGGCATGATCGCTTCCGAGATGGGGCTCGATCCCGAACCCGCCCGCCGCGCCGGGCTCTTTCATGACATCGGCAAATCGATGGACGCCGAGTATGAGGGAAGCCACGCGACGGCCGGGGCGGAGTTTCTAAAGCGTCACGGCGAATCCGCCATCGTCGTCAATGCCGTTGCCGCCCACCACGAGGAAGTGCCGGCGGAGTCGATCTACGCGGGCATCGTCGTGCTTGCCGACACCATTTCCGCGGTGCGGCCGGGGGCTCGGGCGGAATCACTCGGCGCCTATATCGAGCGGCTCGAGCGGCTCGAGAAGCTCGCGCTCTCCTTCGAGGGGGTAAAGTCGGCCTTTGCCGTGCACGCCGGGCGCGAGGTGCGGGTGCTCGTCAGTCCGGAAAAAGTGGATGACGCGGGAGCCCGCGTCCTCGCCCGCGATCTCCGGCGGCGCATCGAGGACGAGCTGCAGTATCCCAGCACGATCAAGATCACCGTCATTCGCGAACAGCGCTACACCGAGACGGCGACCTGAACAGCCGGCGGGTGGAGCCTCGCTCCGCCGTCCCCCGGGGGAAATTTCTGCTCGCGCCCCGCTCTCCGCTTCCCGCTACTTTCCCTTATGGCTGACAAGAGCATCCTCGAGACCTTTCCCAATCCCGCGCCCGAGCGCGATTACCTCATCGAACACACCCACCACGAGTTTACCTCCGTCTGTCCCAAGACCGGACATCCCGACTTCGCCACCATCACGGTGCGCTACGTCGCCGACCGGACCTGCGTCGAGCTCAAGTCGCTCAAGCTC
>RFJS01000541.1 GCA_003694825.1 Verrucomicrobiota bacterium
AGTCGGGCTCGGCTACCTCACTCTCGACCGCGCTTCGCGCACCCTCAGCGGCGGCGAAGTCGAGCGCGTCAACCTCACCGCATGCCTCGGCACCTCGCTAGTCGATACGCTTTTCGTTCTCGACGAGCCCTCCGTCGGCCTGCATGCCCGGGACATCGATCGGTTGATCCGCATCATCCGCTCGCTCACGGATGCCGGAAACACCGTGGTCGTCGTCGAACATGACGAAGCCATGATCCGCGCGGCCGATCATGTCATCGAGATGGGACCGCGCCCCGGACGCGAGGGCGGCGAGGTGGTCTTTCAGGGAACGCTCGAGGCGATGCTGCGCGACGGCAACAGCCTCACCGGGAAATACCTCTCCGGCCGTATCCGCTTTCCTCTTCCGGAAACGCGCCGCCCCGTCGCGTCCCGCCCATCGATATTTCCCGCGCTCCATATCCGCGGGGCGACCCTGCACAACCTTCGCGGTCTCGACGTCGATATTCCACTACAGCGTTTCGTCTGCCTCAGCGGCGTCTCGGGGGCGGGAAAATCGACGCTTCTCGACAACGTCATCCATCAGGGGCTGCTTGCCGCACGAGGGTTGGCGGTGGAGGCATCGGCGGAACTGCGCTCGATCGAAAGCGACCTCGAGTTCACGGAAATCGTCCTCGTCGATCAGGCTCCGGTCAGCCGCACCCCCCGCTCGAACCCCGCTCTCTACACCGACGCGTGGAATGATATCCGTGCCCTCTTTGCTGCTACACCCGAAGCGGCGGCCCGCGGCTACACGCCCTCGACGTTCTCCTTCAACGCCGGCGATGGGCGCTGTCCGCACTGTCAGGGCCTCGGCTACGAACGCGTCGAGATGCAGTTTCTCTCCGACGTGTTCATCCCGTGTCCGGTATGCGAAGGACGACGTTTCCGCGACGAAGTGCTCGCCGTGCGCTGGCGGGACATCACGATCGCCGATGTCCTGGAGCTTACCGTCGAACGGGCGTTGGCGGTTTTCGGGGAAAAGCGCCGCATCGTCAAAAAGCTCCAGGGCCTGGCCGATGTCGGCCTCGGCTACCTCACGCTCGGCCAGCCGCTCAACACCCTCTCGGGGGGCGAGTCCCAGCGGCTCAAGCTCATCAAATACCTCGCGCGGGCCGGCACGGCCGAAACGCCCGGCGACGACACGCTCGTCCCTCTCGAAAGCGCCCAACCTGCGGGCGCCCTGCTGCTTCTCGATGAGCCCACGACCGGCCTGCATCGCGATGACGTGCGGCGGCTCGTCGGCGTGCTCCAGGCACTCGTCGACCGCGGGCACAGCCTCGTCATCATCGAGCACAATCTCGACGTGCTCGCCAGCGCCGACTGGATCATCGAGCTCGGTCCGGGCGCCGGCGCCGACGGTGGCCGCATCGTCGCGAGCGGCACGCCGGAGACGATCGCGGCGAGCGCCACCGAGACCGCGCCCTACCTCAAGGCCGCGCTCGAAGAGGCACAATCGATCACTGGCCGGCGCGGCAGCGGCAGATCGGCCCGCTTCCGAAGCGCCGCATCGAAGCCTCGCGCTGTTGCCGAACAGCAGGACGGATACGGTCGCGGCCCGGCCTCCGGAACGGACGCAAACCATCTCTGCGTCATCGGCGCCCGTGAGCACAACCTGCGCAATATCACCGTCGACTTTCCGCACCGGAAGCTCTCCGTCGTCACCGGCGTATCCGGTTCGGGCAAATCGACCCTCGCCTTCGACATCGTTTTCGCCGAGGGCCAGCGGCGGTTCATGGAGTCGATGTCGCCCTATGCCCGGCAGTTTGTCGAACAGCTGCCGCGTCCGCAGCTCGACCGCATCACCGGCATCCCGCCCACCGTCGCCATCGAGCAGCGCGTCACCCGCGGCAGTCGCAAGTCGACCGTTGCCACGATCACCGAAGTCGCGCAATACCTCCGCCTGCTCTTTGCCCGCGTCGGCGTGCAGCACAATCCGGATACGGGCAAGCCGGTGCTCCCGCTCGACGAAGGCGCCCTCTTCGACCTCCTGCGGCGGCGGCTTCGTCGCCGCGATGCTCTCTCGGCCCGCTCGCTGCTGCTGCTTGCGCCGCTCGTGCGCGGCCGCAAGGGCCATCATCAGCCGCTCGCCAACTGGGCGTTGGAACACGGATACGAACGCCTGCGGGTCGACGGCCGTGTCATTCTCACGGAAAACTTCAAGAAACTCGACCGCTACCGCGAGCACGACATCGAGGCTGTCGTCGCCGACGTGCGCCCCCTGCGCAACCGGCCGGAGGCGCTCCGCGAGAAGCTGACGGAAGCGCTTCGGCTCGGCAACGGGGCCTGTTTTCTCCTCGCCGACGAGGCGAAGCAGCTCGGCTGGTTTTCCACGACACGGACCGACGCGGAAACGGGCGAGTCCTTTCCCGAACTGGATCCGAAACACTTCTCCTTCAATTCACCCCGCGGATGGTGCCCGACCTGCCGGGGCCACGGGCGCCTCTACGCGTGGATGCTCCAGAAGCCCGCGGATGACATGCCGGAGGAACTCTTCGACCTTACCCACAGCATGGACGAGGAGGAAATCGACGCGCTTTCCGGCACCGTCTGCCCGGACTGCCAGGGCGCCCGGCTCAACCGCGTCGCCCGGTCGGTCAAGGTGAAGGTCAGGCGTGTCGGGTGGCTTTCCCTGCCGGAGCTTCTCGCCTCGACGCCCGACCGCCTCATCCTGCTGCTGCGCCAGCTCGATCTCGACGAGCGCGGGCGTCTCATCGCCGCGGACATCGTTCCGCAAGTTGAAGAGCGCCTCAAGTTCATGGACCGCGTCGGACTGGGCTACCTCACCCTCGATCGCGCCACCGAGACGCTCTCCGGCGGCGAAGCCCAGCGCATCCGGCTCGCCGCCCAGCTCGGCACCAACCTCGCCGGCGTTCTCTACGTGCTGGACGAACCGACGATCGGCCTGCACGCCCGCGACAACGAGCGGCTCATCGACACGCTCGTCCAGCTGCGCGACAAGGGAAACACCCTGCTCGTGGTCGAGCACGACGATGCCATGATGGCGCGCGCCGACCGGATCATCGACCTCGGGCCGGGAGCCGGCGTCAACGGCGGCCGTCTCCTCGCATCGGGTACGATCGACGAGATCCGGCGAAATGCCGAGTCGATCACCGGCCGCTACCTCACGACGCAGATTCCCCATCCGCTCAACGGCCGCCGCCGCCCCCTTCCGCCGCGTCCGAAAGTCGGAAAGACCTCCTCCGACTGGCTCGAATTGCGCGGCGTCTCCTTCCGCAACCTCCGCAACCTGCACCTGCGTCTTCCGCTTGGCCGCCTGGTCATGGTCTCCGGCGTGTCCGGTGCCGGGAAGTCCACGTTGGTGCGGGACATTCTCCGGCCGGCCGTCGCCCAGGCCGTGCGCGCCCGCACCGCGCGCCTCACGGGACGCCAGTTCGTTCGCGCGGCCCGGGGAAACTCCGGGGAGGCGCCCCCGTTCGAGTATCTGATCAACGGCCACCGGTTTCGCTCTGTCATCGAGGTGGATCAATCCCCCATCGGCAAAACGCCACGCTCCACGCCGGCGACCTACCTCGGGGCCTTCGACCTGATCCGCGAGTTTTTTGCCAGCCTGCCGGAGTCAAAGATTCGTGGATACAAGCCCGGCCGCTTTTCCTTCAACACCGCCGGCGGCCGCTGCGAAGCCTGCAAAGGCGCCGGGCGCATCAAGTTCGAGATGAGCTTCATGCCCGAAACCTACACCGTGTGTGAGCGCTGCGGCGGCCGGCGCTACAGTCCGGAACTCGAAGAGATCCGCTGGAAAGGCAAAAACATCGCGGATGTCCTCGAGATGAGCTTCGAGGAAGCCGCGGGCTTTTTCGATTTCCATGCCCGCCTGGCCGAAACAATGCAGCTCATGGTCGACACCGGCCTCGGCTACCTCACGCTCGGCCAGAGCAGCCCCACCCTGTCCGGCGGCGAAGCCCAGCGGCTCAAGCTCGTCACCGAACTGGCCCGCGGCCTGCAGACGTTCAAGGAGCGCAGCCGCGGCACGCAGCCCCGCAATCTCTACATCCTCGAAGAGCCCACCGTCGGCCTGCACCTGAGCGATTGCGAGAAACTCATCCACCTGCTCCACCGCCTCGTCGACCAGGGGCACACCGTGATCGTCATCGAGCACCACCTCGACCTTCTCGCCGAGGCCGACTACATCGTCGATCTCGGCCCGGAAGGCGGACCCGGCGGCGGCAGGATCCTCTACCAGGGCAGCATCGCGGGGCTGATCAAATCCCGGCGAAGTCTCACCGCGCCGTTTCTTCGGGACCGCGTCCAGGCTCGCGCCTGAAGTTCACCGGCGCCCGCGGTCTGCCGGCGAGGCG